>NZ_JBEONS010000036.1:0-28390 GCF_040544395.1 Pedobacter sp. CG_S7
GATAGCGGTGACTGGAAAAAAGATACCATCAACGAAGAGGAGTTCAGGAAACTATTTAGCGAAAAGATCGAAAGTATTAAAATGGACTTTGTGAAAGCTGACATCTCTAGATTTATAAAAGATCCAAAAGTACTTGAAATATGGTCCCCAAGTTATTTCCACGACCTGAGTGCAAAACTAAAAATCAATACATCAAGTTAAGTTCCTACCCCTGACCAAAAGAATGTATTTAACGGGATTTCATGGGTGCTTGTAATTGATTGATTAAGATATAGTTAGAAATGGGCAGCGTCCTTCTGTTAATCAGAGTGTCGCTGGTTCGAGCCCAGCTTCGGGAGCTCAGGTTTTCAAGACCGAAGATCATATAAAACCCCCATTCTAATTTATAGGATGGGTTTTTTTATGGACAAATATTTAAGTGTAAAAATCCCGTAATGGTGGAGGAGCTGATTGTTTAACTTCGGAAGTTAATTGCGATGAACCATTGTTCAAAGCATTGGCTTCTTTTTTTTTAGATTCTAAAAAACCAAAGCTCTTTTTCTTTCGTAAGTGCCATTATAGTGCTTGATACTCCATAACGCTATCAAGAACTATCATTAACCTTAAACGAAAGATAGCTATGAAAAATTTACAAGAACAAGAGGTAAAAGAATCTCTGCAAATAGAGCGGAGCATTTACACCTCCCCAATTCACCGTCGTTCATTTTTGCAATTTGCAGGAGCGGGTGCTGCTGGCATGGCCTTAATAGCTGCGGGATGCAAAAAAGACAAAAATTATAATCCTATGGATGGAAGTGTAACGCTGAATTTCAAAGATGATTTAGGGATTTTGAATTATGCCTATGCACTAGAACAGTTAGAAGCAGCTTTTTATATCCAGGTAGTAAAAACGCCATATTCCGGTATGCCGACAAATGAAATGGCATTGCTTACTGACATCAGGGATCATGAAGTTGCCCATAGAGAGTTTTTCAAAAATGCATTGGCAACAGCAGCTATAGCAGGATTGGAAGTTAACTTTTCTAAAATTGACTTTGCTTCAAGAGACAGCGTATTAGGCACAGCCAAAGCATTTGAGGATTTAGGTGTTTCTGCTTATAATGGTGCAGGAAAGCTCATCAAATCTGCAGACTACTTAACGCTTGCCGGTAAGATTGTTTCGGTTGAGGCAAGGCATGCAGCATTGATAAGAGATTTGATCTCTAACGGAAGCTTTGCTGATAATACCGTAGTTAAAGCTAATGGATTAGACACCTCTAGAGCTCCAGGTGAAGTACTTTCTATAGCAAGTGGCTTCATTAAAACTAAAATTAACGTAACGAACTTACCATCTTAAAAATCTGAAATCATGAATATTGTAAATATATTAGAAGAAATTGAAAAAGTAGATGGTGAAATCTATGAACGTTTAAGTCCACGCAGAAATGCAATGAAAGAGTTTTACAACTTTGGTTCAAAAGTTGCCCTAGCCTCCATACCCTTGGCTTTAGGATCTATGTTTAAAAAAGCATACGGTCAGTCTGCTTCCACTTCAGTTATTAGTGTACTGAATTTTGCTTTAACATTAGAATACCTGGAGTATCATTTTTATAACCATTCCCTGTTTTCGGCACCCGGTTTAATTCCTGCAGGTGAAGCTACAAATGCAATTACTACTATCCGTAATCACGAAAAAGCTCATGTTGATTTGTTAGCTGGAGCAATTACTGCTGCAGGCGGAACCCCCGTTTCTTTTACTTATAATCAATTTGATTATACTGGAAAAGGTAACTTCAATGCTGTTTATTCTGATTATCCAACCTTTTTAGCGGTAGCACAGGCATTTGAAGATACAGGCGTGAGAGCTTATAAAGGTCAGGCACCGGCATTAATGGGAAGTCCATATTTAGAAGTGGCCTTAAACATTCACTCTGTTGAAGGCCGTCATGCTTCACATATTCGTCAGATGCGCAAAACACAGGCAGGAGGAGGCGTTAATATAAAGCCATGGATTACCGGCGCAAACGATAGCGGTGTTGCTGCTGCTGCCCCAGTATTTGCTGGTGAAGACAATGTTATTCAAGCGGGTATCACCATTACCAATATCAACGGACAAGCGGTTTCGGTAAATGCTGCAACAGAGTCATTTGACGAGCCACTAACAAGAGCACAAGTTGAAGCGATAGCTTCCTTGTTTATTAAGTAAAGGTTTATAGTTCCAGGTTTAGGTTAGGGAAGGGAATGAAAGTTCTCTTCCCTTTTTACGTTAGAAAGATAGGCAATTAGATGGAAACATTTCCAGCTACAATCATCTGATCCATGGTAGGTGTTTCACTACCACCACGTTTTTCTAAGGTAACAGCAAATGTTTGTACAGCGGATATTTCTTTCATGTTCACCAATATTTCTGGAGTATTAGGTTTAACATCAAACACACCTAAATCTACAGGTTTGCCATTTACCAATGCCCATAATTGGTACTGGTCTGACTTATCGTTTGCAGGAAGCCTCATTTTTGAGTTGTCTATTATTACCTGTTTGTCTGTTACATGCCAGTAAACAATCAAATGTGCATTTGGATCCATTTTAGTTCCCGAAAGTTTCACTGTTTTCCAATCTGGGTCGTTTACCATTGCTGAAATTTTCTGCAAATCAGCATTTGCTTTTTTCATGTAGGCTACGGTGCTGGTAAATTTTTCTTTATCCAGACTTAGGCTTGTTATTTGATCCTTAGCATTGCCCAATTGATCATGCGCATTGAAAAGCGCAAAAATACTAAAGACCAACATGGCAACACAGGCAACCAAGGCGATTCTTAATAGCCTTATTTTTCCTTCGTAAGTACTATTGTTTAAGGGGATTATTACCGCATCCTTAACCGGTGCTGTTTCCTCAATGGGAGTAATTTTCTCTAAGATGCTGCTTTCCAGTTTTTGGGAAGGTACTATAGCATGGTGAAGCGCATATTGTTCCATAGCAATTTCAATAGTTTCAATTTCCTGTTTTATTTCCAGATGTTTTGATGCCATTGCCTCAACTTCAGCTTGTTCCTGTGCATTTAATTGCCCTAGAACGTAAAGTTCAAGTATACCTGATTCACTATATGCTTTTGCTTCTTCCACTTTAATTAAAATGTTTTCTTAATTCCATTATTGCCATCCTTATTCGTGTTTTTACTGTACCCAAAGGTATATTTAATTCTTCAGCCGCTTCTACATGTGTATATCCATTAAAATACACCATGTTCAATATATTGTTTAATTCTGGTTTAAGAGAAGTGACCAGCTCTTTTAAGCCGAGAAGATCAGCATTAAAGGTAACCTCTCTTTGTGCATCAATAAGAACTACGTTATTTTCTATGTCTTGGTTTTTATTGGAATTCTTAAAATCTTTTGAGCGTAATTTATCGATAGACAAGTTGCGTGCAATATTCATCATCCAGGTAAAGAGCCGGCCTTTACTACTGTCGTAGCTCTCAGCAGAGTTCCATATTTTAATGAAAGTTTCTTGTAAAAGATCCTCAGCTACTCCGGTTTGATGAATTATTCTGGAAATCACCCCAAACAATGCACCAGAATACATATTGTATAAAGCTTGAATAGCTATGGTATCCCGACTTTTCAGCTTACTAATGAGCTCTTCTTCAGAGAGCAATATTTTGGTTGTAGTTTTCAATGCTTTTGCGAATATACAAAACAACAACATGATACAAGCAAATTTGTTTTTTTTTTGAAAGGCAGCAGATAGTAAAAAATAAAACGCTAAAACCCTAGGCAATTGAAAATTCAAAAAGACAATTTCATTGAATAAAATGGTAATATATTAAAATAATTTTTGGATGATTTTCATTTACTTTGACATTAAACTTTTAGCAAATGCCAAAGAATAAATATTTATTGCCTTTTATAATGATCACTTCCCTGTTTTTTTTATGGGGTTTTGCTTATGGATTGCTAGATGTTTTAAACAAACATTTCCAGGAAACCCTTAATATTAATAAAAGCAGGTCTACTTTACTTCAGGCTGCTTATTTTGGCGCCTACTTTCTCGTGGCTTTGCCTGCAGGTTTATTTATGAATAAATACGGTTATAAGAAAGGAATTATATTCGGTTTATTGCTTTATGCAATCGGTGCATTTATGTTTTATCCTGCCGCGGAAAATGCAAGTTTTAATTTATTCTTACTTGCTCTTTTTGTTATAGCTTCGGGTCTAGCTTGTTTGGAAACAGCAGCTAACCCTTATGTTACCGTATTGGGAAATCCTGAAACTTCAACTAACAGGCTAAATCTTTCTCAATGCTTTAATGGGGTAGGTTCTTTTTTAGGACCTATTATAGCTGCCTATTTATTCTTTAATAAAGAAACTTCGGAAAGCGCAGGTAATTTGGACTCTGTTAAACTAATCTATGTTATTATAGGGGTGTTGGTGTTGATTGTTGCAGGCATATTTATGCGCACCACTTTGCCTGAGATAAAGGAAAGTGAAATTGTGAGTTCAGCTGCACTTAATCAAAAGCCTTTATTCAAACATAGTAATTTTACCTATGGCCTTGCAGCACAGTTTTTTTATGTGGCTGCACAGGTAGGTATTGCAACTTTATTTATTAATTATTGTACAGAAATAGGAGTTGGTATCGATAATGCAACTGCAGCTAAGTTTTTATCTGTGGCACTTATCTTATTTACAGTAGGTCGTTTCGTTGGCACGAGTTTAATGCGCTTCATTCAACCAAGTAAATTACTTGCAGTTTACGCCCTTATCAACGTTTTACTTTGTGCAATAGTTATTAGTAAACAAGAATGGGTTTCTTTATATTCCTTATTGGGCTTGTTTTTCTTTATGTCGATTATGTTTCCCACTATTTTTGCTTTAAGTATAAAGGACCTCGGAAAACACACTAAAAAAGCATCATCATTCTTGATCATGTCTATTGTAGGTGGCGCAATTGTACCCTTCGTAATGGGAACCATTGCAGATCATGACGAAACTGCAACTGCTTACATTGTTCCGTTAATATGTTTTTTAATCGTATCCATGTATGGATTGAAAGGATATAAAGTTGAAAAATCTATTTAATATGAAGACGTATTACTTAACGCTTGATTTGGTTGATGATCAGAAATTAATTGAAGAATATGATAAATGGCACCTCGCCGTCTGGCCTGAAATAATTATGAGTATTAAAGAAGCGGGCATTGAACAGATGGATATTTACAGGTGCAAAAATCGTTTAATGATGATTATGGGAGTAAATGCTGATTTCAATGCGGAGGAAAAAGAGAAGATGGACCTGGCTAACCCTCGAGTACAGGAATGGGAAAAGCTAATGTGGAAATATCAAAAAGCTCTGCCGGGAGCAAAACCCAGTGAGAAATGGATGGTAATGAATAAAATTTTTGAATTGGAATGAGCATAAGACAAATACAAATTAACCCTGACGATAACGTGCTGGTAGCCTTACAGGACTTGACTAAAGATACAGTCGTTCATTTTAATGGGTTAACCATCACCTTGCAGGATGATGTAAAAGCGAAACATAAGTTTTTTATTAGGGAAATGAATATCGGTGATGAGGTGTTGATGTATGGTGTTCTTGTGGGTAAAGTACTAACCCCAATTGCAATGGGTGGATTAATGACTATTAAGAATATAAAGCATGCCTCGCAAGAATATTGTTATAGATCGGTAAACTACCAGTGGGAAGCACCAGATGTTTCAAAATTTGAAGAGTTAACCTTTAATGGATACCATCGTAATGATGGAAGTGTTGGTACAGCTAATTATTGGCTGTTCATTCCAACCGTATTTTGTGAAAATAGAAACCTAGACGTAATTAAAGAATCACTTCAAAATACATTAGGCTATGGCGTGACGCATAAATATAAGGAATTTACAAAGCAGCTGCTTCATGCTTATGAGCACGGACAAGCAATTGAAACCTTCCAGACCTCCCAAATTTCAAGGATTCCTGCAGAAACACAGCGTATTTTTAAAAATGTTGATGGTATTAAATTTTTAAATCACCAGGGTGGATGTGGGGGTACCAGACAAGATTCAGAATTACTGAGTAAATTGTTAGCTGCTTATGCCGACCATCCAAATGTTGCTGGTATTACGGTGTTAAGTTTAGGTTGTCAACACTTGCAAACGAGCAACCTAATGGCCGACATACAATTACGTAATCCTCATTTTGATAAACCAGTATTGTTGTTTGAACAGCAACAAAGTAAAAGTGAAGAGGAGTTGATTAAAGAGGCTATATTGCAAACTTTTATTGGGTTAACGGCAATAAATAAGATAGAAAGAAGTCCGGCGCCTTTGAGTAAACTTTGCGTGGGGGTTAAATGTGGTGGCAGTGATGGTTTTAGTGGAATTTCAGCTAACCCCGCCGTAGGTTATACTTCAGATTTGTTGGTGGCTTTAGGTGCTAAGGTCTTGCTGGCAGAATTTCCAGAGTTATGTGGTGCTGAACAAAACTTAATAGATAGGTGCGTAGATAAACCGTGTGCAGATAAATTTATCCAGCTGATGCAGGAGTACGATGCACAGGCTCATGCTGTGGGGTCAGGGTTTTATATGAATCCTTCTCCGGGAAATATTAAAGATGGATTAATTACTGATGCGATAAAAAGCACTGGTGCAGCAAAAAAAGGGGGAACTTCTCCTGTAGTAGCTGTGCTCGACTATACCGAGCGTGCAACCCAGCCAGGCTTAAATTTAGTGTGTACTCCAGGAAATGATGTCGAAGCCACAACGGGTAAAGCAGCTAGTGGTGCTACCCTTATTTTATTTACCACAGGCCTGGGCACCCCAACTGGAAACCCTGTTTGTCCGGTTATTAAAATTGCTACCAATACTGTTCTGGCTACAAAAATGAGTGACATTATTGATATTGACACCGGGGGAATCATCAGTGGAGAAAAATCTATTCAGGAAATGGGAATAGAAATATTGCATTATTGTATTAAAGCTGCAAGTGGTGAAATTACTCCTAAAGCTGTACTTCTAAACCAAGATGATTTTATCCCATGGAAAAGAGGCGTTTCTTTATGAAATTTTCCTAGCTTTAAAAATCCGATTATAATTTTTAAATAAATATAGATGTTTAGTTTAAAAGGTAAGTCTGCCGTTATTACAGGTGGAGGCAGTGGGATAGGCAAAGCAATAGCGATGCTTTTCGCAAAACAAGGTGCTGAAGTTCATATCATTGAACTGAATGCTGCTGCTGCAGCTCAAACTATAGCTGAAATTGGTGACGAAGGCATTGCTTTTGCTTACGGTTGTGATGTAAGTAAACAGCAGCAGGTTTTAGAAACCTTTAGCAAAATCAGTAAAGTTGATATCCTGGTTAATAATGCAGGAATTGCTCATGTGGGAAATGTAGAAAAGACAAATGAAGCCGACTTCACGAAAATATTCGATGTGAATGTTCGTGGTGCTTATAATTGCTTGTTTGCGTCCATTCCAATGATGAAAAAACAGGGTGCTGGTGTTATTCTGAATATGGCTTCTATCGGTGCTTTGGTTGGGATTACCGACCGATTTGCTTACTCCATGAGTAAAGGTGCTGTATATGCAATGACACTTTCAATTGCCAGAGATTATCTTTCAGAAAATATTCGCTGTAACAGTATTTCGCCTGCCAGGGTACATACCCCTTTTGTTGATGGCTTTATTGCAAAAAATTATGCCGGAAAAGAAGCTGAAATGTTTGATAAACTATCTAAAAGTCAGCCGATAGGCCGAATGGGAACACCGTCTGAAGTGGCTTCCTTAGCTTTATACTTGTGTTCTGATGAAGCTGGTTTTATTAGTGGCAATGATTATCCTATAGATGGAGGGTTTATTAAATTAAATAATTAAAATTAATACTTTCAAGTATTAAGCTTATAAAAATAAATATGAAATTAATAAGATGGGGTGCTGCTGGTAAAGAGAAAACTGGTGTAATTATTAATGAGGTGTGGTTGGATACTTCTGCATTTGGTGGTGATTACGATGAAGCTTTTTTTGAAAATAGTGGATTAGAAAGACTGGAGCAATTTGTGAAAGCAAATACTGGTAAATTGGATCAAATTAGTAGTGATATGCGTTTGGGTTCACCTATTGCCAGGCCGTCAAAGATTGTCTGTATTGGTTTAAATTACGCCGATCATGCTAAAGAAACCAATACGCCATTACCTGTCGAACCTATCATATTTATGAAATCGACAACTTCTATGGGAGGTCCTTTTGATGATATTGTGATCCCTAAAAATTCTGTCAAAACAGACTGGGAGGTTGAACTCGGCGTAGTTATTGGTAAAAAGGCTTCCTATGTGGATGAAGCAGATGCTTTAGCTTATGTAGCAGGATATGTTTTACACAATGATGTTTCAGAACGTGAGTTCCAAATTGAAAGAAATGGAACTTGGGATAAAGGTAAAGGTTGTGATACTTTTGCACCAATGGGGCCGTTTTTAGCGACTCCTGATGAATTAGATGATGTGAATAACCTCCGCCTGTGGCTTACCGTTAACGGAAAAATAATGCAGGATGGAAATACAAGTAATTTTATTTTTAATGTACCCTTTGTGATTGCTTATGTAAGTCAGTTTATGACCTTATTACCTGGTGATGTGATTTCAACTGGCACACCCGCAGGTGTAGGTTTAGGTTTTAAACCTCCAATTTATTTAAAGGAGGGTGATGTAGTTGAACTGGGTATTGATGGACTAGGCGTAGCTAAACAGAACCTCAAATCTTATGTTAAAAATTGATGCCCATCAACATTTTTGGTTATACAACCCGATAAGAGATAGTTGGATTAAGGAGGATATGGTCATTCTTCAGGATGACTTTATGCCTGAACATTTACAGCCAATTCTGGAGCATTATGGTTTTGATGGTTCTGTAGTTGTGCAATCTGACCAATCACCGGAGGAGAATATATTCCAAATAAAAAATGCGGAACGCAATCCTTTTATAAAAGCGGTTGTTGGCTGGGTTGATCTTCAAGCTGAAGATATTCGTGATCAGCTAGCGGAATATAGCCAGCATGATAAACTTAAAGGCTTCAGGACTATCCTTCAAGGTGAGGAAGATCGTGCTTTAATGTTACAACCTGATTTTAAAAGGGGAATTGGTAGGCTGAAAGAATTTGGATTTACCTATGATATCCTGGTGCTGCCAGATCAACTTAAATACGCACTTGAATTGGTTGCTGAATTTCCGGACCAGCCTTTTGTGTTGAACCATATTGGTAAACCTAACATCAAACAACAGCATATTTCCGCATGGCAAGCTAACATAAAGGCTTTGGCTGAACATGAAAATGTTTCCTGCAAAGTTTCGGGTATGGTTACTGAAGCTGATTTTAGGAATTGGAAAAAAGAAGATTTTAGGCCTTATCTGGAGGTGATATTTGAAAGTTTTGACCTCAACAGGGTGATGTATGGTTCTGATTGGCCCGTGTGCCGCTTAGCTGCTACTTTTGGTGAGGTTACAGGCTTGTTGGAAGATTATACTGCCTCTTTTTCTGAAAACGAACGTTCTCTTTTTTTGGGTGGAAATGCCATTAATTTTTATAATATAAGTACTACATAAATGGATCTACAATTACAAAATAAAGTTATTATCGTAACTGGTGGTGCTAAAGGTATAGGTGAAGCAATTGCTAAGAATTTAGCGATTGAAGGAGCTATACCTGTTATTATTGGCCGGAATGAAGCTGATAACAATAAGGTGCTTAATGAAATTATTAACCATGGAGGGCAAGCTTTTCAGGTAGTTGCAGAGTTAAAAGACCCTCAGCAATGTTTGAATGCTGTGAATAAAGTGTTGGCACAATTCGGAAGGATTGATGGTTTGGTAAATAATGCTGGTGTTAATGATTGTGTAGGGTTGGAAAGTGGAGATTATGAGAAATTTATAGATAGTCTGCATAAAAATGTAATTCATTATTACTTAATGGCTCATTACGCATTGCCAGCGCTGAAGGCTACTAAGGGAGCGATTTTAAATATTGGCTCTAAAGTGGCAGATACCGGGCAGGGTGGTACTTCAGCTTATGCAGCAGCTAATGGAGCGAGAAATGCACTGACCAGAGAATGGGCTGTAGAACTTCTACCATATGGCATTAGGGTAAATGCTGTCATTGTTGCGGAATGCTTTACTCCTTTATATCAATCATGGATCAATACCTTAGAAAATCCAGAAGAAAAATTAAAATCTATTCAAAGTATAATTCCTTTAGGTAACCGCATGACTACAGCAGATGAAATTGCAAATACCGCTTTGTTCCTGTTGTCAGCGAATTCGAGTCATACCACTGGCCAATTAACTTATGTAGACGGTGGCTATGTCCATCTTGATCGTTCATTAATCAATCTCCAATGATGAAAGTAGGCTTATTTATTCCTTGTTATGTAGATCAGTTTTATCCAAAAGCGGCAATTGCTACGCTTGAATTATTGGAGAAACTTGGTGTAGATGTTTCTTACCCTAGTGCACAAACTTGCTGTGGACAACCGATGGCAAACTCTGGGTTTGCTAGTCTTACAGGTGGTTGCAATGAGCTTTTTGTAGAGAATTTTGCGGAATTCGATTACGTAGTTTGTCCTTCAGGAAGCTGTGTATTACACATTAAAGAGCATTTAACCTCCACAAAAGATGAAGGTGCAGCAATTGCAACCAGAAATAAAATATATGAACTTACTGCTTTTTTAACAGATGTTTTAAAGGTTAAAAGTTTAAATGCTAAGTTTCCTTATCGTGTAGGATTACATCAAAGTTGTCATGGCCAAAGGGGATTAAAAATTTCTCAAATGTCTGAATTAATGGAACCGGAATTTTCAAAACCACTGGAATTATTGGCTATGGTTGAAGGTTTAGAAATTATAACGCTTGATAGGAAAGATGAGTGCTGTGGATTTGGAGGCACGTTTTGTGTTGCTGAGGAGGCTGTATCTGTTAAGATGGGCAAAGATAGGGTTGCCGACCATGTAAAAAATGGGGCGGAATACATCACTGCTGTAGATCTTTCCTGCTTAATGCATATGGAGGGCGTATTGAAGCGTCAGGGGAGCAATGTTAAAATTGTTCATATTGCTGAAATTTTAAATTACCAGGGATGAAAACACATGCGGACGCTGCAGAAGCGTTTATTAAAGACGAATCTAGAACGGACTGGCATGATGAAACGCTCTGGTTTGTAAGGGCCAAAAGAGATGTTGCTGCACATGGCATTCCAGAATGGGAAAAATTGAGAGAATGGGCTTCTCAAATAAAGGACCATACGCTTTCTAACCTAAACAATTACCTTGCTGCATTTGAACAAAATGCCATTTCAAATGGTGTTACGGTTCATTGGGCTGCAGATGCTGAAGAACACAATCAGATTATTCATCAAATTATCCAGAATAATAAGGTCACAAAGATTGTGAAAAGCAAAAGTATGCTTACTGAGGAGTGTCACCTGAATGAATATTTGAATAAACAGGGCATCGAAACAATCGATACTGATCTTGGTGAGCGAATTGTACAATTACGCAAGGAAGCTCCAAGTCATATCGTATTGCCTGCAATCCACTTAAAAAAGCAAGATGTAAGTGATACTTTTCATGAGTTTTTGAACACGGAAAAGGGTAATAATGATCCTCAATATTTAACTGAGGCTGCACGCGAACATTTACGGAATCATTTCGTCGCTTCAGAATTGGCGATTACCGGAGTAAACTTCGCAATTGCAGCAACTGGAGGTTTTGTGGTTTGCACCAATGAAGGCAATGCCGATATGGGCGCGCATACCGCAAATATTCACATCGCTTGCATGGGTATTGAAAAAATTATTCCTGAAGCAGCCCATCTTGGTGTTTTTTTAAGATTGCTGGCAAGAAGTGCAACCGGGCAACCCATTACCACTTATTCCAGTCATTTTCATAAGCCAAGACCTGGTCAGCAAATACACATCGTCATTGTAGATAATGGGAGAACAAGGCAACTTGGGAGAGCTGATTTTCGAAATTCCTTAAAGTGTATCCGCTGTGCGGCATGCTTCAATACTTGTCCCGTTTACAGAAGAAGTGGTGGCCATAGTTACCATACGGCTATTGCTGGGCCAATAGGCTCAATTTTAAGTCCTAACTTAGATTTAAAAGCTAATTCTGATCTTCCTTTTGCATCTACCCTTTGTGGCTCATGCACTAATGTTTGTCCGGTAAAGATTGACATTCATCAACAACTATGGAAATGGCGACAGGTAATTGTGGCAGAAGGCCATGTTTCAAAAGGAAAAAAAATGAGCATGTTGGGGATGAGCTTTTTGTTTTCACATCCATCAATTTACAGCTTTTCGGGTAAAGTAGGAAGATGGGTGATGAAAACCTTGCCCTTTATGGTAAACAACCGATTAAACCCCTGGTATAAGCAGCGCGATATGCCGGCGGTACCTAAAGAAAGTTTTGGTGAATGGTATAAAAAGAATAGAAAATCATGACCTCAAGAGAGAAAATATTAAAGGTAGCCCTTCAAAATCAACCTGAACTTGTTGCATTGCCAACAATTAATTTTGAGGAGTTAATTTCGTATGCTAATGTGGTTGCTCAATTCGAGTCTATGTTAACAACAATTGGTGGAAAAGTGACGCATTTTAAAGAGGAGAAATCCCTATTAGCTCAAATGCTTACGCATCCTGAAAAGGATGTAGTGGTTAATATGGTCAATGCAACCCCTTTGCAGAAGCAAAGCATGAGTATTAAAAAATCTTTTGAATTGGAAAATGTTAATACAGCTTATATAAAAGGCACATTAGGAGTTGCTGAAAATGGAGCTGTGTGGGTAGATGAAAAAGCAATGGTCAACAGAGTTTTGCCGTTTATTTGTCAGCACCTGGTGATTGTTTTAAAAGCAGAACAGATTGTAGCCACCATGCATCACGCCTATCAGCAGATAAATGTTGCAGAAACAGGTTTCGGTACTTTTATAGCTGGCCCATCTAAAACAGCCGATATTGAGCAAAGTTTGGTTATAGGTGCCCATGGTCCAAGGAGCTTAAACGTGTTTTTGCTTACTACTGATCTAGTGGTAGATTAATTAAATAATAAGAACCTGTTTTTAATCGTTTTTTATAATCTGAAGGGTTTATTTTCTGTATTTTTTTGAAGATTTTCGAGAAATGATGGCGATCAGAAAAGCCACATTCAAAAGCAATTTCATCCATTGATTTATTGCTATGGTGCATAAAGTTACATGCTGCTTGCACTCTTAATTTTAGGATGTACTGTTGTGTTGTAACTCCGGTGCCTATTTTAAATAGTCGTGCAAAGGAATTTGTAGCCATATTTGCAGCATCAGATAGCTGTGAATTGGTTATTTTTTCGTTAAAATTAGCTTCAATGAATTTTATGGATTTCAGGATTCGGAAATCCAGGTTTGCAGGTTCCCAAATATCGTTTGGAAGTTGCAATAAGCAATCATGCAGTAATTGTTTGGTTAACAAGCATGACCTGAAGCTCGTGATGGTATTGGTTATACAGGCATCTTGAATTTGAAGTAATAATTTTTCATTGATTTGATTGCAGTTGATTTGATAAATATTATTATTCACAAAATCCATCGGATAGCCTAGTGAAAAGTGGATGAATAGGTGGTCTACATCTGCTGTTTCTTTTAGCTTTTCTAAATGATCTGTAGCGACAAAACTCCTTCCTTTTATGGACTCATTTCCTTTAGACTGATTGCGTTTTAATTGAGAGGAAAATAAGGTGTTAGGTGGGATAAGTAAGATGGTTTGCTGATTTAGGGCTATGGTTTGGTTCTTGTACTTTATAGTTGATCCTGCTACTGAATTGTGATACATTCTCCAAAAAGGTACCTTAAGATCATTGCACTCCCATTCTTCTAAAACCCAATAGCGGCAGCAAAATAACTTGATATTCAAATCTTTGAAATCCTGGAGGCTTTCAGAAGGGTCTATTTTTATTTGCTCACTTATTTTGTTATTCATTCCAATGTTTGTTTTGCACATATTATTGTGGAGAATATACAACCTTTTTTCAAAAAATATGATCAATTTTAAAAAACCAATATAAACCTAAGTAAAGTTTAATAGCATTGTATTACTGTTAGCATTGCAGTACATTCAATCTTCATGATTAATCTAGCGCGTATGAAACCCCAACTACTGAAAATCTCCAAAAGCCCCATTCAATCTTTTAGTGTTCGTCATGATTTGAAACCTATTATGGACAACAAGTTTCACTACCATCCGGAAGTGGAACTAATACATTTTATAAAAGGTAAAGGGACTCAATTTATAGGGAACAGCATTACTGAATTTCAATCAGGGGATTTAATCTTAGTTGGCTCAAATTTACCACATTACTGGAGATTTGAAAAAGAACTTCCTAATATTGGTGGTGATCAATACGGGGAAGTTAAAGTGGCGCATTTTTCTGAAAGTTTTTTAGGTCAGCATTTCTTGAATCTTCCTGAAAATAAAGCTATAAAAGATCTTTTGGAAAAAGCAAAGCTGGGGATTAAAGTAGTTGGAAAACATAAGGAAAAGGTTGCTGAACTTCTTGGTTTTATGCTGGAAGCAAAAGGTACAGACAGAATAATCTATCTGATGCTGGCATTGGTTGAAATTGTGAAATGCGATCGTCTGGAAACATTATCTTCCATTGGTTATGCACAAATTACAGAAGACGCTAATGAAAACCGGATTAAAGATATATATGATTATACTTTTGCTAATTTCCGCAAAAAGATTCATTTGGATGAAATAGCTGACATTGCCAGAATCAGCCCCAATTCATTCTGCAGGTATTTTAAGTCTTTTACAAAAAAAACCTATTCCCAATTTCTAACGGAGGTGAAAGTTGGACAGGCTTGTAAGTTGTTAATAGACAATAGATTAAATATTAAACAAGTTTGTTACGAAAGCGGATTTAACAACTTTGCTAGTTTTCATAAATGCTTTAAAGATATTACCGGTAAAAGTCCTTTGATTTACCAGAAAGAATTCATGGAATGCTAGTTTCACTAACTGCAATGATTATTGCTCATAATAGCTTCATCACCTTTTAGAAAAAAAATATACATTAATGAAAAAAATTGGGTTTTTATTATTGATGCTGTTGACCTGTTGTCAATTGTTGGTGGGACAAGAGGTTGTCTCTAAAGATGAAAGAATGAATTGGTGGCGTGAGGCTCGATTTGGGATGTTTATTCATTGGGGAGTTTATGCACAATGGGCAGGTGTTTACCATGGGCATGAGCAGCTTCATGGTGGCGCTGAATGGATTATGAACCGATCTAAAATTCCTGTAGCAGAATACCAAGAAAAAGCGAAAGAATTTAATCCTTTAAATTACGATCCTGATTTATGGGTGAAATTGGCTAAAGATGCAGGAATGAAATACATCGTAATTACCGCGAAGCATCATGATGGTTTTGCCTTATTCAAATCCAATGCGAGTAAATGGAATGTTGCAGATGCAACACCTTATGGTAAAGATTTGTTAAAACCTTTAGCCGATGCCTGTAGAAAATATGGCGTTAAATTAGGGTTTTATTACTCTCAAGCACAAGACTGGAGTAATCCAGGGGGTTCTGTAGCTAGGAAGCCAATGCGTGAAGGATGGGCAAATCCTGATTCTACAAGGATTGATAAATATACCCTTGCCCATAAGGGGCATTGGGATCCTGTGCAAGAAACGGCCACATTTCAGGAGTATATCGATAAAGTTGCCGTGCCACAGGTTAAAGAATTGCTGCTTAATTATGGCGATATTGCTGTCATTTGGTGGGATACCCCCACTAATATGACTGATGAGGCTGCATTAAAATTTCAGGATGTATTAAAGTTACAGCCACTTCTTATTACCAATGACCGATTAAAAAGACCTAATTTTTCTGGTGATACCAAAACTCCCGAACAAAAAATACCGGATAGAAAAGAGCTTGATGGCAAAGATTGGGAAACCTGCATGACTATGAATGGTACATGGGGCTACAGAACGAAAGATACGAATTGGAAAAGTACGGCTGTATTAATTCGAAACCTCGTAGATATCGCTTCTAAGGGTGGTAATTACCTACTTAACATAGGGCCAAAGCCAGATGGCTCTTTTCCTCAGGAAAGCATTGAAAGACTTAGTGCTATTGGCAAATGGATGAAGGTAAATGGAGAAGCTATCTATGCTACAAAAGCGAATCCACTTTTGGAAGTTGCATGGGGGAGAATAACCACAAAAGAAACTAAAAATGGAACTACATTATACCTTACTGTTTTTCAATGGCCTGAGAATGGTAAGTTAGAAATACCCGGACTGAAGAATAAAATTGTATCCGCTGCTTTAGTTTCGAATAAAACGGCTTTAAAATCAAAATCATCCGTTGTTTATCTTCCGATGTCAGCGCCAGATGCGATTGCGTCTGTGATAAAGGTAGAGGTTAAAGGAAAGGTTAAATCTACTGCACTGGAAGGCGGGAATATGAAAACCGGACCATTAGATTAATAAGGATGCGAAAATATGTATTTCTGCTAATTACAGTTCTAATTTTTGCCAGTGCTGATGCTCAGTTGAGCAGTAAAGGATATGTTTGTAATTTTGGAGATCTTAACAATTCATTTAATCTTATAAAACAAAGAAAAGCCATTACTATTGCCTTTTTGGGTGGTTCCATAACCCATATGGAAGGATGGCGAGGGCTAGTCGGTCAATTTTTAACACACAAATATCCAGAAGTTAATTTTAAGTTTATTAATGCCGGCATACCCTCACTGGGTAGCCTGCCTCATGCATTCCGACTAAAGCAGGATGTTTTAGAACAGGGAAAAATTGACTTGATGTTTTTGGAGTCTGCTGTTAATGATCGTGCCAATGGCACATCGGAAAAAATTCAAAGGCGTGCCTTAGAAGGTATTATTCGACATTCACTTCAGGAAAACCCGGATATGGATTTAGTGATGATGGCATTTGCTGATCCCGAGAAGCTGAAAGATTACCGCGATGGTAACATGCCTGTGGAAGTAAAGGTTCATGAAGATGTAGCACAACATTACAAACTACCATTCCTTAACCTGGCTAAAGAAGTTGCCGATCGCATAAATGCTGGAGAATTTACCTGGGAAAAGGACTTTAAAAATTTACACCCTTCGCCATTTGGACAGCTGCTTTATGCCAATACCATTTCAAATTTATTGTTGCAAAATGACAGTCTATCGTTGAAAAAGATTAGACCTAAGCATTATCCTTCTTCACTGGAGCATAGAAATTATAATAATGGTAATTATCTCAGCATAGAAAATGTGGAAGTATCTACTGGTTTTATAAGTAAAGCAAATTGGGTTCCTTCAGATCAGGCAAATACCAGACAAGGGTTTGTCGCTATTCCAGTACTGGAGGGGTTAAAGCCTGGAGCTTCCTTTGTGCTTCATTTTAAAGGTAGTGTAATTGGTATTGCCACCCTGGCAGGTCCAGATGCCGGGATTTTAGAATATAGTATTGACGGGAAGGCGTTTCCGGCAATCGATCTTTTTACACAATGGAGTAAGAACCTACATTTACCCTGGTACAAAATGCTTGCCGACGAGTTGGATGAAGGTAATCATAAGCTAGAGTTAATAATTTTGAACAAGAACAACAGTCTTTCTAAAGGACATGCCATACGAATATTAAACTTTTTAGTGAATTAAAATGAAACTTTACAAGTATATTTTTTTTAGTCTTCTTGCTATTTTCACATCATTAGCTTTTGCATATGGTCAAGTGAGGATTGCTTGTATTGGAAATAGCATTACATACGGTTCAAAACTTCCCGATCGTTTGACGCAGTCTTATCCTGCCCAACTTCAAGAAATGCTTGGAAAGGACTATAACGTAATGAATTTTGGCGTAAGCGGAGCCACCCTGTTAAAGAAAGGAAATAAGCCCTACATAAATACAGCGGTTTATAAAGAAGCATTAAATAGCCTACCAGATATTGTACTTATCAAATTAGGCACTAATGATACCAAATTAATTAACAGGACCCGCCTGCAAGATTTTAAAGAAAATTATAAGGAATTAATCAATGCATTCAGGAGTCTTCCTTCAAAACCAAGGGTAATTTTACTTACACCAGTCACAGTGTTTACAACCGACAGCACTCAAATATGGGATGACATACTTACGTGGTCAATAATTCCTTTTACCCAAGAAATAGCCTATGAAGAAAACCTGGAATTAATAGACCTGCATCGGTTATTTTTAGATAAAGAAAACCTCCTTCAGGATAAGGTTCATCCAAATGAAATAGGGGCAAAGGTCATTGCTAATCGTTTAAAAGAGCAAATAGCTGATTTAAAAACAAGGCCATTTGCTGTAAAGTCCAAGATTAAAAATTTGGTTAAAGTAAGTTCTTTTTATGGTTTTACTGATTTGGAATTTGTATTTAAAGGACATACAGCACACCTTGTTCTACCTAAAGCTGCGGCTAAAGGGAAACCATGGATTTGGCGTGCCAGATTTTGGGGGCATGAGCCACAAACAGAAGTCGCACTATTAGAAAGAGGCTATCATGTGGCTTATTGTGATGTGTCTGAATTATTTGGTAACAAAGAAGCTATAGAATTATGGGATAGTTTTTATAAAGCACTTCATAAAATGGGCTTGTCTAATAAAGTTACTTTAGAAGGGATGAGCAGAGGTGGGGTTTACATATACAATTGGGCAGCGGTTAATCCAAAAAAGATTTCTTGTATTTATGCAGATAATCCTGTGGTGGATTTAATGAGCTGGCCGGGTGGATTTGGTAAAGGTCCAGGAAGTAAAAAAGAATGGGAGTTATTTAAGAAGGATTTTGGATATCAAACTGATGAACAAGCAAAAGCATCTAAACACAGTCCAATAGATAAAATAGCGCTTATTGCTAAAGGGCGCTATCCAATACTACATATCTGTGGCGATAAAGATGAATTAGTTCCGATGGAGGAAAATACGATACCTTTCGAAAAACTGTTGTTAAGAGCAGGGGGTAATATCACCGTTATCCATAAAAAGGAGGCGAAACATCATCCTCATAGTCTTCAAAATCCGGAGGTGATAGTCGATTTTATTCTCAAAGCAAATCATTAAGCACGAAAAAAGACGCATAAAAAATAATTTTAATAAACATGAAGAAAATTTGTTTTATTTTAATGATGTTATTTGCATCCAGTAAACTGATTGCACAAAGCATTAGCGACGATCCAAATTTAAAGCTATGGTATGATAAGCCTGCTGAAGTTTGGGAAGAAGCATTGCCTTTAGGTAATGGAAAAACAGGGGCCATGGTGTTTGGCAGGATTAGTAAAGAACGTTTTCAACTCAATGATAATACTTTGTGGTCTGGCTATCCAGCCTCAGGAAATAATTCTGATGGCCCAGTTATATTACCACAAGTAAGAAAGGCAGTTTTTGAAGGTGATCTTATCAAAGCAGCTACACTTTGGAAAAAAATGCAGGGTCCTTATTCTGCTCGCTATCTTCCGCTGGGCGATCTTACTTTAAATTTTGATCAAAAAGATTCTTCAACTGTTGCTTATTATCGTGACCTTAATTTAAACAATGCATTAGCTACAGTACGGTATAAGTTAAATGGGGTTACTTATACTCGGGAAACCTTAATGAGTTATCCTGATAAGATTATGGTGGTGCGCCTTACAGCAGATAAAAAAGGCGCTATCAATTTTACGGCAGATTTAAGCAGCAAGTTACATTTTAACACGAGTGCCGTTGGTAATAATAGCCTGGTGATGAAAGGTAAAGCACCAAAATTCGTTGCTGCAAGAGCATATGAACCTGGACAGGTAGTGTATGATGAAAATCCAAATGGGGAAGGGATGACTTTTGAAGTGCATGTAAATGTTAAAGCAGAAGGTGGCAGCAGTAAAGCCATTGCTAATAGTATAGAGATCTCCAATGCAAATGCCGTTACTATTTATCTTGCTGAAGCCACGAGCTTCAATGGATTTGATAAGTCGCCAGGATTTGAAGGTAAAGATCCTGCTGTTGAGGCCAAAATGAATTTGGATAATGCTTTAATTAAAACATTTGATCAGTTAAAACGCAATCATATAAAAGATTATAAAAACTTATTTAAGCGTGTTGAATTCAGTCTTGCCACAGCAGATCCGCTTTTGTCAAAGCTTACCACAGATGAAAGATTGAAAACTTTTAACAATAGAGCCTCAGATAACCAGCTACAAACACTTTATTACCAATTTGGTAGGTATTTAATGATTTCCTCCTCTCGGCCAGGTTCAAGAGCAACGAATCTCCAGGGCATATGGAACGATCAGGTTCAACCTCCCTGGGGAAGTAATTATACCACCAATATCAATACAGAAATGAATTATTGGTTGGCAGAAAACACCAATCTTTCTGAATGCCATGAGCCATTGTTTGATTTTATAAAAGAGCTTGCCGTAAATGGAGCCAAAACAGCTAAAGTAAATTACGCTATCAATGAGGGTTGGGTTATGCACCATAACTCAGATTTATGGGCCAAAACTTCTCCTGCCGGGGGCAATGACTGGGATCCAAAAGGCATGCCAAGGTGGTCTGCATGGCCCATGGCAGGCGCCTGGTTAAGTACTCATATCTGGGAACATTATCTTTTTACAGGTGATAAAGCATTTTTAAGAAACGAAGGTTATCCCTTGATGAAAGGAGCTGCGCAATTTATGTTAAAGTGGCTTATTCAAGACCCTAAGAGTGGTTATTTGATTACAAATCCATCTACTTCGCCAGAAAATACAATTAAAATTAAAGGTGAAGAATACCAGTTAAGTATGGCTTCAACGATGGATATGGCCATCATCAAGGAGCTATTCACTGTCTGTATTGCCTCCGCAAAAGCATTGAATACAGATGTTTCATTCCAGGAAACACTGGAGGTTGCTCAGGCTAAATTATACCCCTACCATATCGGTCAATATGGACAATTACAGGAATGGTATCAAGATTGGGATGACCCTAAAGATACACATCGTCATATTTCTCATTTATTCGGACTTTATCCTGGAAACCAAATTTCTGTATTTAAAACACCTGAGCTCGCTGCTGCAGCAAAACAATCTTTAATACACAGAGGTGATGTGAGTACTGGCTGGTCGATGGCCTGGAAAGTGAATTGGTGGGCAAGAATGCAGGATG
Organism: Pedobacter sp. CG_S7; assembly: GCF_040544395.1. Taxonomy (NCBI): domain Bacteria; kingdom Pseudomonadati; phylum Bacteroidota; class Sphingobacteriia; order Sphingobacteriales; family Sphingobacteriaceae; genus Pedobacter; species Pedobacter sp. CG_S7. Next base: position 21,143 of record NZ_JBEONS010000036.1, read on the forward strand.
GCAATCATGCTTACGAAATACTTAAAATGGCATTTAATTATATTAATCCGGCAGATACTCGTGGGCAAATGAGTGGGGGCGGAACTTATGCAAATTTGTTTGATGCGCATCCACCTTTTCAAATAGATGGTAATTTTGGTGGCACAGCAGGAATGACAGAAATGCTGCTTCAAAGCCACGAAGGGGAGCTAAATCTCTTGCCAGCGCTTCCGGATGTATGGCCTGCAGGCGCTATTAAAGGAATCAAAGCACGGGGGAACTTTAAAGTAGACCTGAGCTGGACAAATAACCGTATGGTAAGTGCAACAATTGTTTCTTTATTAGGTGGAAACTGCCGGATAAGAACAAAGGTTCCGGTAAGGGTAGTAGAAGCCTCCTTTAAACAGGCAAAAGATTTGAATACGAATCTACTTAACCTCAGTCCAAACATTCCTGTTTACCAAAAGAAGCAAGATAGCAAACTTTTAACCCTGAATGTTGATCAAGGGTATCTTATTGATTTTGTAACCGAAAAAGGAAAATCTTATACCATCGTTCCTATTTAAAATTAACTGTTTTAAAAGCAAACAGCCTTTTCATGAATGTTAGTTTCACTGAGCATCTTGCTTATCTGGCTGAATATTGCCTTTATATTTTCCATTCTTTTGTAAGCTCCTTTGTCAACGGTAGTTTAACTAAGCATTTTGCTGGGGTTAACAATGTTATCAAAGGCCAAATATAAACCTTGTTGTTTACCCAATTAATGAGAAAATTATGAAAAAAGAAAGAAGGGTTTTATTGGTCCTAAACTTGATCTTTATACTAGCTTTCGTGTTTTGTTTGAATGTGTCAGCAAATCTGCATGAAAGCCATTCTTCAAAATTCGCGCAGCTTCCCGATGTCCGTGTTAAAGGGAAAGTAACCGATGCTCAGGGTGGCCCTCTACCAGGAATAAGTGTTAAAGTTGCTGGTACATCTGCAGGAACGGTTTCCAAAAGCGATGGTACCTATGATATTTCTGCTCCTGAAGGTGCGTCGCTTGTGTTTTCTTATGTAGGATATGCTGCTCAAACTATAAAGATCAGTGGAAAAACACTAATTAATGTTACACTGACAGAAGACGATAAAACACAGCTAAGTGAAGTTGTAGTTGTTGGTTACGGTACACAGCGAAAAAGTGATTTAACAGGTTCAGTAACTTCCCTGAGTGGTAAAGATCTTGATAAAACACCTGTTGTAGGTGCAGATCAAATGCTTCAGGGCCGGGTAAGTGGTTTACAACTAACCCAGTCTGATGGCCAGCCTGGAAACGCTTCTTCCATCCGCATTAGAGGGACCAACTCTATAAACTCTGGAAATGAACCGCTTTATGTTATTGATGGTTTTGCAGGTGTAGCCAACTTAAGCTCTATTAATCCAAGTGATGTCGCGTCTATTGAAGTGCTGAAAGATGCTTCTTCTACAGCAATATATGGTAGTCGCGGGGCAAATGGAGTAATTCTTGTTACCACTAAAAAAGGTAAAGAAGGGCAGAATGCCATTAACTTTGATGCTTATGCAGGCGTACAGAAATTGTCTAAAAAAATGGATATGCTCAATGCCACTGAGTTTGCACAATACCTCAATGATTATTATACACAATACAATGTTGCCAACCCTAATACGGCAAAAGCGCTGCCTTATACAGCAGCACAGGTTAGTGCGCTTGGTGCCGGAACAGATTGGCAGGACGAGCTTTACCGTTCTGCACCTATCCAGAATTATCAGGTAAGCTTCAATGGCGGTAATAAAGAAACCCGTTACTACCTTAGCTTAAATCATTTCGATCAGCAGGGAATTATGCGCAATACTGGATATAGAAGAGAGTTGATCCGGATGAACCTGGATAGAAACATCGGTACAAAAATAAAAGTAGGTTTCTCTTCTCAGATTTCTTATGCTGCACAAGCTATTGATGCCACAAAAACTGGTACAGGATACGGTTCTGCAGGTGGTGCTTTGAACATAAGCCCAATTATTCCCTTGCGTGATGCAAGTGGTGAATATACTTTTCAAAATGAGCCTATTGCTTATGTCAGTGTTTATGGTAATCCTGTTGCTGGCGTTACTGAAGCTAAAAATAATGTGGGCTCAAGTCGTGGTCTAATCAATACTTTTGGTGAATATGAATTCCTTCCTGGATTAAAATTCAAAAGTAGTATAGGTGTAGATTATACTTCGGGTACAGAAAAAAGGTATTTGCCATCCAATATTTTCGTCGGACAAGCAACTGGTGGTTCAGCATATTCTTCTAACATGACAAATTACAGTTGGTTAAATGAGAATACGCTTTCTTACCAGAAAGAATTTAATAAGAATCACCGTTTTGATGGTTTATTAGGTTTTTCCTTACAAGAGTTTAAGGTGAGTGATTTTAATGCAAGTGCACAAAACTTTTTTACAGATAACCTCGGCTATGATAACCTGAGTCTTGGTGGTAATATTCTAACTCCAGGTTCCAATACGGTGAAAAACAACCTAGCTTCCTATTTTGGTAGGGCTAATTATTACTTTTCAGATAAATATATTTTTACTTTTACAATGCGTGCTGATGGTTCATCCCGTTTTGGAGAAACCAATAAATGGGGCTATTTCCCTTCTGGTGCTGTAGCCTGGCGCTTATCGAGCGAAGATTTTATTAAAAATGTGGAGCAGATTTCTAACTTGAAATTAAGGGCCAGTTATGGTAAAACTGGAAATCAGGAAATCACTTCTTATTCTTCACTTGCACAATACGGTACCAATGGCTATTCTTTAGGTGTTACTCCCGGACGTGTGGTTGGTGTTTCTTCTAATAATATTCCTAACCCCAACCTGGCTTGGGAATCTACAAAATCTTTAGACATTGGATTGGATCTGGGACTTTTTAATGAGCGTCTAATTTTGGTTGCTGATTATTATCGTAAAACAACGTCAGATTTGCTGCTAAATGTTGCGGTACCCCAATCATCTGGATATGCCAGCATTTTACTGAATGCAGGAAAGGTTCAAAACCAGGGACTGGAACTTTCATTGACCTCACAAAATATAGCAGGTAAAAATTTCAACTGGTCTACAACAATCAACTACTCTACCAATAAGAATAAGGTGGTCGATATGAACGGTACCAACAATATTTTGGTAGGAAGTACTGGTTCTTACATTGTAACTAACGGTCTTGCACCTTCCATTTTACGTGTTGGCCAACCTATTGGCTCTTTTTACGGTTATACTTTTGATGGTATCTGGCAAACCCAGGAGCAGATTGATGCCGCAGGGCGAACAGGAGTGAAACCTGGTGATGCCATCATCAAAGATATGGATGGTAATAAGGTCATCAATGCATCAGATCGTGATATAATCGGTCAGGCTGCTCCAAAATTTATTTATAGTGTTAACAATACTTTTACTTATAAAAACTTTGATCTCGCCGTGTTTATGCAGGGTGTTCAAGGAAATAAAATATTGAATATTACTAAATACTCTCATAACGGAGGAACTACAAATAATCAGTATGCCGAAATGCGCAATGCATGGAGTGGACCAGGTACAAATAATACTACACCCAGAGCATTCAGCACCACAGAGCGTTCTGTTGGAGTAGTAAGCAGTTATCTGGAAGACGGAAGCTACCTCAGACTCCAAACGGTATCTTTAGCTTATAATTTTCCAACTTCAGAAGCTAATAAGGTGTTTAAAAGTGCTACCGTATATGTAACCGGACAAAATCTGTTAACTTTTACCAATTACACTGGTTACAACCCAGAGATTAATTCTTTTGATAACCGGAATTCTAACTCGTCAAGCCAGAATACTGGGTCTCAAAATTTAAACCTAGGTGCTGACATTAATTCTTACCCGCCCTCAAGAACATTTTTGTTGGGTGTAAAATTTGGATTTTAAACAAGATCATTCTTAATTATAAGATCATGAAATTAAAAATATTAACAATTGCCATAGTTGTATTAAGCCTGAGTTCTTGCAAGAAGTTTCTCACAGAAGATCCGAGCAGTTTCCTAACGCCAACTAATTTTTATAAAAGTGAGAAAGACGCCGTTGCTGCTTTAAATGGAGTTTTTAGCACACTACAACCTCAAGGGTTTTACCAGCGAACAGTATATACCGTTTCTGACAATGCATCAGACTTAATGTATGCAGGAGCCGGTGCAGCAGACAGGAATACCTTAACAAGCCATACATTTAACGCTGTAAATGGTGAAATTACCAACTGGTATGTGAACAATTATAAAATGATCAAAAATGCAAATGATGTGATCGCTTATGTGCCACCTATTTCCATGGATGAAGCCAAAAAGAATAATATACTTGGTAACGCCCGTTTTTTAAGGGCTATGGCGTATTTCAATTTGCTTACTGCTTTTGGTGAAGTACCCTTGATTCTGGAGCCGGTTAGGGCTGGTGATCCAAATTTGTACCCTAAAAAAGCTACACTTGCTGCTATATATGATCAGCTGCTTCTTGACCTTCAATTTGCAGAATTAAATTGCTATGCTGAAAAAAATATTCCTGCAAGCGAAAAAGGTAGGGTTGCCTCAGGCTCCGCTTCAGCTTTATTGGCTAAGGTATACCTTACAAGAGCAAAATCTGCTGCGGCTAAGGCTACAGATAGTCAGGATGCACTAGCAGCATGTAATAAAGTAATAGGTGATACAGGTTCTTATAGTTTATTAACTAATTATGCTGATATCTTTAGCTCTGATAATAAATACAATAAGGAAGTTGTGTTCGCTGTGCGTTTTGGTACAGCGCCAAATGTCTCAAATATTACTTTAAGAATGTTTTATCCTACTATTTTGGGTGGTTACGGCTCATTTTTAGTGCAAAACTATTTCTTTAACAATGGTTTCCCAGAGGGAAATAGAGATATTAGAAAAACTTACAGCGTGTCAAATACGGCTAATGGGACTTCGGTAGCTCCTTTTGTTTATAAATTTAGGGACAGTCAGTGGAAGAAAGACAACAACTCCAGAACGGACTGGTTTGTATTGCGATTAGCAGAGGTGTACTTGTTACAGTCTGAAGCAATGAACAACATCAACCCAACAGATCCGAATAAATTTAATGGTATCAATACCATTAGGGCTCGTGCAGGTTTAAATTTACTTACCGATCAGTTAAACCTGGTTAATACTGCAGGCGCAGAAACCTTTGTTGATGCCTTATTAAAGGAACGCGCACGTGAGCTTTGTGGCGAAGGACAACGCAGGTGGGATCTTCTACGTCTTGGACGGTTAAAAACTGCCATGGCAACAGTTGGTGTAACTGTAGATGATGATCATTTGTTATTCCCAATACCACAATCAGAAAAAGATGTAAATTCTAATCTTTAATCAGGGTTATTGCTATCTTATGCTCGTGTTAATCATCACCTTTAAAAAACAAGTAATTCTCTAATGAAAAGCATCAGTTCCATTTTAGTTAAAAAAGACATTAAAAGTTCAACAGCTAAATTTATAAAAGTTTTCATGTTATTGCTGTTTTTCGGTAACCTGGCTGTTTCTGCTGGCACCTCTATCGAAATCATCAATCATCTTCCTAAAAAGAGAGTGGAGCTTGTAGAGATCCCTTATGTTAAATTTCAAAAAGAATTCTTGTGGACCAGAGGAAAGACTTTCAAACTGATTAATGCAACCACCAAAGCTGAGCTACCTTATCAGTTAGCCTATAAAGGAAACAAGGAGCCGGTGGCTTTATTAATTGCGGTGTCTGTTGCGGCAAATGCTTCCTTAAAGATTTTAGTTAAAGAGGGAAGTCCGGCAATGGTGAAAAATAAAACTTTTGCTCGCTTTGTGCCAGAAAGATATGATGATTTTGCCTGGGAGAATGATAAAGTAGCTTTTAGAATGTATGGTGCGGCACTTGAAAAACGTAAAGACAATGCTTTAGGAATGGATGTTTGGTCGAAAAGGACTTTAGAACTTATTGTGGATAAATGGTATAAAAGTGGCGATTACCATACTGATCATGGTGAGGGTATGGATTACTACAGTGTAGGGAATACATTAGGTGCTGGAGATATCGCTCCTTTTGTTAACGATTCTATCTACTTTACCAATAATTATAAAACTTGGAAAGTTTTAGACAACGGACCGCTGAGAAGTACTTTTCAACTCATTTACCCAACACGTAATGCTGCCGATATCCCTATTACAGTTACTAAAATCATATCTATTGATGCAGGTTCGCAATTCAACAAAGTGGAAGCGATTTTCGATTTTCAGGGCGCTCAAGCAATGCCGGTTGTTATTGGTATTGTTAAAAGAGGTACACAAGGTGCTGCGGTTGTATTAAATGAAAAAGATGGTATCATGGCCTACTGGGAGCCCGAGTCGGTTAAAAATGGTGTTCTGGGCTTAGCAATTGTTGTGTCCGATTCCACAAACAAAATGGCAGTCGCTAAAGGTCATTTGTTAACGTTTGCAAGTGCGAAATCTTTACAGCCATACTGCTATTATTCTGGAGCTGCCTGGAATAGAGCAGGCCAGATTACCTCTGCTCAGGAATGGATAAACTATCTTTCTGATTTTAAAGAAGGATTAAACTCTCCGTTAGTTGTTAATTTTAAATAGCAATTGTTGTGTTTTTATGATTCTACTTTTAAGAATATGCTCTCCCTTTAAACAGGCAGTGAGTTAATATTGAATGTACTATGCAACAAGGGTGAGTCAAGGGTTTCTTCGGCAAAAGGTTGACTCACCGTTGACTCACTGTTGACTCACTTTAAACGTATTATAGGCCAGTAAAAACTTTATTAAATTTTTTTTCAAAAACTGTTGCATTAGCAATTTAAAAGTCCTAATATTGCAATCCCAAAACGATTGAAAGTTTAGTACAAAAGCCGAAAATGTTTAGGGGTAGCCAGATTCCCGAGTAGCTCAGCTGGTTAGAGCATCTGACTGTTAATCAGAGGGTCACTGGTTCGAGCCCAGTCTCGGGAGCTCAGATTTTCAGGTCAGAAAATCACATAAAAACCCCTTCTAGCTTATTAGATGGGGTTTTTTGGTTCCAAAACAGGAAGTCTTCCTAACCCCGAGCGTCTTTTCAATTACCATCTTTCGTCAAGTTTAACAGCAAAAACTGTAGAATTTAACGCAAATGTTCTACAAATATTTAACAGAAAAAATCCCGTGATATAGGATCAATGCCAAATGTTGTGGGCTGAGGCTAAAAATTTATCTTTGTATTTTGATAAAGATTGATATTTATGCCCACGAGCCACACCTCCATACT
>NZ_JBEONS010000037.1:0-25064 GCF_040544395.1 Pedobacter sp. CG_S7
TCGTTCCATTACCGATACATGTAAGAAAAATCAGCAGCAAATACTCAATGCCTTCTCAACTATTGCTAATTCATAGACAACCTGAGTCGTTACTAAAGAAAATGGATTCTATATTTGCATAAATGTTTGCAACTATAAATAGCCCCCTACATCAATTAAGGCATAATGAAATCAGCGGCCTTTGGGTTAAAAGAGATGACCTCATTGACCCTTTTATTTCTGGAAATAAGTGGCGTAAGCTAAAATACATCTTAGAAAAGGCAATTAGGCTAGATAAACTACACTTGGTCACTTTTGGTGGTGCTTATTCCAATCACTTGCTTGCTACTGCTGCTGCTGCTGCACGCGCTGGTTTTCGTGCAACTGCATTTGTAAGAGGCGAGCCTATAGAAAATGAAATCTTGCTTTTGTGCCGTTTATACGGAATGAAGCTGATTTTCACTAATCGCGAGGAATACAAAAATAAACCTGCCCTATTCAAAGATTTCTTTAAAGATGATCCTTCGGCATTTTTTATTGATGAAGGTGGTGCATCACCGGAAGCTGTAAAAGGATGTGCAGAGATTTTAGATGAACTACCAGAAGATATAGACCATATTTTTTGCGCAGCAGGTACAGGAACAACCGCAGCTGGATTATTAAGAGGAATACAAAAAAAGAAATTAAAAACACAACTCCATGTTATCCCGGTATTAAAAGGCGGCGACTTTATTGCCAATGAAATTTACAATTATACAGGTAATATAGAGCAGTTGAATTTGCATACGGATTACCATTTTGGAGGCTATGCCAAAACTCAGCCTGAACTATTAGCATTCATGACCCGCTTTATCGCTAAGGAAGGAATATTAATAGATCCAGTATATACTGCAAAAATGTTTTATGCCATATTCGACCTTGCCAAAAACAACTATTTCAAAAAAAATGATAAAATTGTTGCCATTCATACCGGCGGCTTACTTGGGATATTAGGAAAAAAAGAAAAGTTAGCAGAAGTGCTGTCCTAAAGACAGATGCTTATTAATATCTTGAATTTTTAAGTTTAGCTTCTAAAAACAACCTATTTTATTGTCCTATCGTTAAGATGGCTTAAATAAAAAGTAATTGAAATATTTAAAACATAAAAGGTTATGCTTACATACACTTACAGTCCTAGAGGATTTTTTTATTAAAAAAAAACATTAAATAGTAATAAAATTAACATCAATTTTTGACACAAAATATATTATTCTCCAAAAACCAACTTTAAACAGTTTAAACACAGTTTTTAGATTTAAAGCTCAAAATAGTGCCCGTATTTGATTATTTGGGGGTTTTTACTACATTTGATTATCAACAAAAATCGAATCTATGTATCAATTAACCATACCACCAGGAGAAGTTAACGAAGTTTTAAGTAAGCATATTTTAGCCGACGGTTATGACTTGACTTACGATATAGGCAAAAGTCATGGTTCTTATATTTACGACGCTAAATATGAGCGCAAACTATTAGATTTTTTCACCTGTTTTGCATCCGTTCCTTTGGGATACAATCACCCAAAAATGGTTAACGATGAAGCTTTCAAACAAAATCTGTTGGCAGCTGCTATGTCAAATCCATCAAACTCTGATGTTTATACACAACAATTTGCACAGTTTGTAGATACCTTTTCTAAAGTCGGCATTCCCGCATACCTTCCGCATGCCTTTTTTATTGCAGGTGGGGGTTTAGCAGTTGAAAATGCGCTTAAAGTAGCGATGGACTGGAAAATTCAAAAAAACTTTGCAAAAGGATATAAAGAAGAAAAGGGATATAAAGTTTTACACTTCGAAAGGGCGTTTCATGGCCGAACCGGTTATACTTTAAGTTTAACCAATACCCTTCCGGATAAAACAAAATGGTTTGCAAAATTCGACTGGCCAAGGGTAACAGTTCCAATTGTGAAATTTCCTCAAAATAACGATAATTTAACTGTTGCAGAAGAAACTGAAGCGTTGTCTATTACTCAAATTAAACAAGCTTTTGCAGACTACAAAGACGACATCTGTGCCATCATCGTTGAACCTATACAATCTGAAGGCGGCGACAACCATTTAAGGGAAGAGTTTTTAATTCAGTTGAAAGAACTGGCTGATGAAAATGAAGCTTTTTTAATTTACGATGAAGTCCAAACAGGTGTATGTTTAACAGGTAAGTTCTGGTGCCATGAACATTTTAGCGAAAAAGCTCGACCTGATATTTTAGTCTTCGGTAAAAAAATGCAGGTATGTGGTATCCTGGTTGGCAATAAAGTAGACCAGGTGGAGAACAACGTTTTCCATGTGCCTTCAAGAATTAACTCTACTTGGGGTGGTAACCTGGTAGATATGGTCCGTGCTACTCAAATATTACAGATCATACAGGAAGACAACCTTTGTGAAAATGCAGCAGTGGTTGGACAATATTTAAAAGATAATTTAGAAATACTTGCCAAAAAGCATCATATCATGACTAATGTTCGCGGTAAAGGTTTATTATGTGCTTTTGATTTCCCAGAAAAAGCCATGCGCGATGCATTTATCCAAAAAGGGATGGAGCACAATGTAATGTTTCTGGGATGTGGTAATAAAACGATTAGATTTAGACCAGCGTTAACAATAGAGAAAAAACACATTGACGAAGGTTTAGCCATTATGGAATTAATATTACCAACCCTTTAACAATTGCAACAGCAACAATGAAAACGTATGATTAAAAGTAAAACGAATATTTTCTTAGGCATAGTAGTCTTAATTTTAGTAGCCTGGATGTTAAAAGGAACCTTTTTCCAACCAGGTATAGCTGATTTAAAAGGCGATTTTAAAGAAGTTACCCATTATAGAAACGAAAATAATACGGGTCCTATTCAATATGTTTTCATTGTTACTGTTAAAGACATCAAAACAGCCGAAATGGAGAAATTCGGGGATTTTAAACCACACCATAAAGGCGGTAACACCAAGGTGTACTTTTTTCTGGAAGGAACACCAACACCTGGAAAAGCATTCTCTGGAAAAGTGAACTTTGATCCATCTTTTAACAAATCTTGTATTGCTCTTTACGAAAAAAGCGCAATGGGCAATACAAGCATTGTTAACAACCCTTTTAATATAAACTAAGCAGCAAATTAAAAGCGAAAAATTCCGCAATATGGTATGGTATTAACGAAGCTGGAACAGGTCATCAACGCCTAACAATTTGCGACAAGTAAAACCTTCGCCATAAGTAGCACCAATAGATTTCCCATACTCCCGGGCTCTGCCAATGATGCTTTCAAAAAATTCAGGTGAAGAAATATAAGTCTCTTGCCCATCCACATCAGGATTATAAAATTGAGTTTTAAAAGCTTTTATTGATTCAATTTTAGTATTTATAAAAGGTGTAATGTCAATAATAATATCAGGTTCTATATAGCGGTCCTGAATATATTGCAGTAAAAGTCTTGGTCTGTGTGCCGTTTGATCGGCTCCATCTAAAACGGTTACAATTTTAGGCAAGCCGGCTAAAAAACAAGCATCATAAACCAAATCCCCTGCCCTACCATGATCAGGATGCCTGTCATGCAAAGCATTACTCAACACAATTTCTGGCTGGTATTTTCTGATCATTTTAACAACTTCCAACTGGTGCGCTTCATCATTTTTAAAAAACCCATCCCTAAAGCCCAAGTTTTCACGAGTATGCAAACCTAAAACTTTGGCTGAATCTGCGGCTTCCTCTTCTCTAGTCATTTCGGTGCCACGTGTACCCAGTTCTCCACGGGTAAAATCAACAATACCGACTTTTTTACCCGCAGCTATATGCTTCAATATCGTCCCAGAACAGCCCAATTCAGCATCATCAGGATGAACGGCAAATACTAATAAATCTAATTTCATGTATTTTTGCTATTATAATAAGCGCTGAATTTTCTTTTTTACTTTAGAAGACAGCGGCTTTGTAAACGGAAAGAAATAATCTACTACCTCTCCCTTTTTATTAATTAAATATTTATGGAAATTCCACCTTGGTGTAGATTTTATGTTTCCGTTGAGTTTAATGTCTCCTAAAAATTTATATAAAGGATGAGCAAGTTTCCCACGCACCATAATTTTCTCTGTAACAGGAAATTCAACGCCGAAGTTTACCTGGCAAAACTCACTGATTTCCTTTCCATCCAGTGGCTCTTGTCGCCCAAAATCATTTGAAGGAAAAGCAATAACCTCAAAACCCTGGTCTTTAAATTCCTTTCGAAGTTCTTGCAACTCTTTTAATTGGGGAGTAAAGCCACAGCCAGAAGCAATATTTACAAGGAGAAGCACTTGATGCTGATAGTCAAACAAGTTTTTTTCAGTACCATCAAGGAGTTTAACCTTAAATTGGTGAACACTTTTAGGATTATCTGTCATTATTTTTTATTGGTAATATCCTGATGAAATGATAATAGATTCTATATCCCTGTCTTCACTTGGGCTATAGGTACTTTTTAAATTATGGCCAACTACTCTCGCTACAGATTGATATACGAAAGCCTTTAGCCCTCCTTTACTCTGTTTCAAAATATCGTAAGTAGTTCTGCCCAGCTCGCGGTCTACCAGTTTTGTTAAAATTTGCCCCTGTGTAATGGTCAGTTCTTTAATTTCTTTATTAAACATCTGCTTAATTTCTGAATCACATGCTTTCACCAACCTTTTTTGTTCCCGTTTATTTGCAGTTAAGGCTAAATCTTTCTCCAATTGTTCGTAACGTCTTTTTGCGTATATTGCATAAGGCATTACTTTCAACACATTATAGCGTAAACGATTAAAGGCTGTCCGCTCTGCCGGCGATTTAAATATACGTTCACCATAAATAATTACCTCGTTTAAAGGTACCCATGGTATCATTTCACCGTCAACATTCGTAGACGCTACTTTAATAGTATCATTCTTACCCATTAACGGCATTTTATAAGGTAAAGGCTTATCCTGAGCACTAACAGTAGGCCCTGCAATAATGACAATTAGCAGAAGAAGTAACTTATAAAAATTCATAAATTTATACTGCTGCAAAGTTAAATCAATTTTATATATTAGGTTCCATTCGAACTTCTATTTTTCTATCCAGCATAGCCGATAGAAACTTTACAAAACTAATATAGCGCTTTAACGTAAAGCATGTTAAAATATTTCGAAAATAATACAAATGAAGAACACTTTGGTCATAGATTTAGAAGCAGAAAAGCAAGAAATACTTAAGAGATACCGCGCCCTGTTACGTGCATGTAAGCCAACGATGCAGCGTGGTGACAAAAAAGAAATCAGAAAAGCTTTTGACATGGCCTTGGAAAGCCATAAAGACATGCGTAGAAAATCTGGCGAACCCTATATTTATCATCCTATTGCCGTAGCGCAAATTGCTGCCGAAGAAATTGGCCTTGGCACCACTTCTATTGTTTGTGCCTTACTACACGATGTGGTTGAAGATACAGACATGACACTGGAAGATATCGAGAGAGAATTTGGTAAAAAAACCGCCAAAATCATTGATGGCTTAACTAAAATATCAGGGGTATTTGATTACAACAGTTCCCTGCAGGCTGAAAATTTCAGAAAAATGCTGCTCACGCTGGCAGATGATGTAAGGGTAATTTTAATAAAACTTGCAGACCGCTTGCATAACATGCGGACAATGGACTTTATGCCTAGGCAGAAACAATTGAAAATTGCCTCTGAAACCATTTATCTCTATGCACCGCTTGCCCACCGTTTAGGTTTATATGTTATAAAATCTGAATTGGAAGATCTTTCCATGAAGTACCTGGAACCCGATACTTATAAATATATCGCCACACAGCTTAATGAAAAAAAGGCTGAAAGAAACCTGTTTATTAAACGTTTCGTTGAACCGATTACTGAAATGTTAACTGAGCAAGGACTCAAATACGATATTTTTGGACGCCCTAAATCCATACACTCCATCTGGAATAAAATGAAAAAGAAAAATATTCCTTTTGAGGAGGTTTATGATCTTTTTGCCATCAGAATTATTCTAGATAGCGCACCGGAGCAGGAAAAAGCAGATAGCTGGAAGGCTTATTCTATTGTTACCGACTTATACCGACCAAACCCAGACCGGCTGCGCGACTGGGTTTCCTCACCAAAAGGAAATGGTTATGAATCTTTACACACCACTGTTATGGGGCCTAAAGGCCAATGGGTAGAAGTGCAGATCCGTACGCAGCGCATGAATGAAATTGCCGAAAAAGGATTTGCTGCACATTGGAAATATAAAGAATCCAGTAACGACAATGGCCTTGACCAATGGATTATGAAGGTGAGAGAAATGCTCAACAATCCGGAAGCCAACGCCCTGGATTTTCTTGACGATTTTAAGATGAATCTTTTCTCTGATGAAATATTCATCTTCACCCCTAAAGGTGCATTGTTACAATTGCCTCTTGGCGCAACTGCGCTTGATTTTGCTTTTGAGATCCATACCGATGTAGGCGCAAAATGTATAGGCGCAAAAGTAAACCATAAACTAGTTCCTTTATCCCATAGATTACAAAATGGTGATCAGGTAGAAATTATCACCTCCAGCAAACAGGTGCCAAAAGATGACTGGCTTAATATCGTTGTTACCGCTAAGGCCAAGTCCAAAATTAAATCTTCTTTAAAAGAAGAAAAAAGAAAAATTGCCGAAGATGGAAAGGAAATTCTTGAACGTAAGTTGAAATCACTTAAAATAACTTACAATACAGACAACCTTAACAAACTAAGTTATTTCTTTAAACTTCCTTCAACACAAGAACTTTTTGTTGGCATTGCACAAGGCAAAATTGAGTTAAAAGACCTCAAAGAATACCTGGCAGCAGAAAAAGAAATTGAAAACCGTAGCTCTACAGAACACAATGATAACCAGCAAATTGAAGCACTCTTAAGCCGGGTAAAAAGCCCTGAATCTGATACCCTGCTTATTGGGGAAGATCTTCAAAAAATAGACTATAAACTGGCACCATGTTGTAATCCTATACCTGGCGACGATGTTTTTGGTTTTGTTACTGTAAGTGAGGGAATAAAAATCCACCGCACTAATTGCCCCAATGCAGCCCAACTTATGGCCAATTACGGCTATCGCATTGTAAAAGCAAAGTGGAACAGCCAAAAACAACTCACCTTCCTCACGGGTTTACATATTATTGGAATAGACGATGTGGGTTTAATTAATAATATAACCAAAGTAATATCCAACGACTTTAAAGTAAATATGCGTTCCATTACTGTGGATACTGATAATGGTATTTTTGACGGTTCAATAATGATCTACGTCAATGATACAGATCACTTAGATAAACTCATAGAAACCTTATTAGAAGTTAGAGGTGTAACAGCAGTAACCCGGTTTGACACCTAAATTTAGGAATTTATCCCAAGGTTAATTTAAAAATTGGTACCTTTGAAAGGAGTCTGAAAACTATGTCTACAAATCACAACAGCGAACTAGTAAGGAAAATATTCGAAGCCTATCTGGAAAACAAATCACTTAGAAAAACACCTGAGCGTTTTGCTATACTAGAAGAAATCTATTCAAGGGAAGATCATTTTGATGTAGAAACCCTCTACATTCACATGAAAAACCAGAAATACAGGGTCAGCAGGGCAACAGTTTACAATACACTGGAGCTATTGGTGTCTTGTGATTTAGTTACCAAACACCAGTTTGGTAAAAACATGGCTCAGTTTGAAAAATCTTACGGTTACCACCAGCACGATCATATCATTTGTATTGACTGTGGTAAGGTGGTAGAATTCTGTGACCCACGCATCCACCAAATTCAAAGTATGGTAGGCGAATTGCTGAAGTTCGAAATAAAACACCATTCCTTAAATCTTTACGGAATTTGCTTTGAATGTAAAGCAAAAACTACTGTAAATCAAAATGCAGCAATACAAAATGCAAATTAAAACATACAATTATAATCTTTTCTTAATTTAACATAATGACGCAAGTAGATGTGCTTCTCGGCCTGCAATGGGGCGACGAGGGCAAGGGTAAAATTGTTGACGTATTAAGTCCGCAATATGATTTGATCGCTCGTTTCCAGGGTGGACCAAATGCAGGCCATACGTTAGAATTTGACGGCAAAAAGTTTGTTCTTAATACCATTCCTTCCGGTATTTTTAACGAAAAAACCATGAATCTAATCGGAAATGGGGTCGTAATCGATCCAATCATTTTAAAAAGAGAATTAGATAACCTTAAAGCTGCCGGTCACGATCCAATTGCCAAAGGCAAATTGGTGATTGCGCGTAAAGCACACCTTATTTTACCGACACACCAATTACTCGATGCTGCCAATGAGCAGAGAATGGGTAAGGATAAAATTGGTTCAACCTTAAAAGGTATTGGACCAACGTACATGGATAAAACTGGTAGAAATGGTTTACGTGTTGGCGATACCACTTTACCTGATTTTAAGGAACGTTACAATAAACTGGTAGAAAAGCATAAAGAAATACTTTCTCACTATGCTTTTGAATACGATTTAAGCGAAAAAGAAGCTGCTTTCTTCGAAGCAATTGAGTTTATTCAAAGCATTCCACATGTCGACAGTGAACATTTTGTAAATGGTTATATAAAAGAAGGTAAAACCGTGTTAGCAGAAGGCGCACAAGGGACTCTACTTGATATAGATTTCGGATCTTATCCATTTGTAACTTCTTCAAATACCACTACTGCTGGTGCTTGTACAGGCTTAGGTATTGCACCTAACAAAATAGGCCATGTTTATGGCATTTTTAAAGCTTACTGTACCCGTGTGGGCGGTGGCCCATTCCCTACTGAATTAGATGATGAAGTGGGTGAAAGCTTACGTCAGATTGGCCATGAATTTGGTGCAACAACAGGCAGAGCACGCCGTTGCGGATGGATTGACATACCAGCCTTAAAATATGCTATTATGTTGAACGGTGTTACCGAACTGATCATGATGAAAGCTGATGTTTTAGACAGCTTTGACACCATTTATGCGTGTACACATTATGAATATAATGGAGAAACAATCGACTATATGCCTTACGATATTATTTCGGTGAAACCTACTCCAGTTTTAAAAGCAATTGAAGGTTGGAAAACCGATGTTACAAAGGTTAATAAAGTGGAAGAAATTCCTGCAAACTTAAAAGCCTATATCGAGTTCCTAGAGAAAGAACTGGAAGTTCCAGTAAAATATCTTTCTGTTGGGCCAGACCGCGTTCAAACTTTAGAGCTGATATAGTTATTAACAACTATTTAATCATCAATACAAAAAAGGCGGCGTCAAACCGCCTTTTTTTTTCCCTTTTCATTCCTCGATGGAATCAACACCTCAAAACACAAATCAATTATTTAAACACAAAGCATTAACCTGGGCTAATACCTTCGATGTTTGTGCTGTATTTGACTCCAATAACTACCCAGACACCTTTTATCACTATGATATGTTAATAGCAGCAGGGGCTAAAACAGAGCTCAATGCCAGCTGTGGTCACGCTTTTGAGCAGCTTAGAAAATTTTATAATGCCAACCTTAACTGGATGTTCGGTTTATTGAGTTATGACTTAAAAAATGAATTAGAAAACCTCCAGTCCACAAAACCTGATCACCTTAAATTCCCAGACCTGTACTTTTTTGTACCTCAATACCTTATTTCAGTAAAAGGCACAACAATAGAAGTACTGCTAGGCAATACGAATATATTGCAGCAAATCGAAAACATCATTATTAAACCACTGCCTTCTGCAGAAGTAACCATGCAAAGCAGCAGCAGCAAAAGCGATTACATCAAGCAGGTAAAAGAATTACAACAGCATATTAACCGGGGTGATTGCTATGAGATAACATTTTGCCAGGAATTTTTCGCTAAAAACGTCAAAATTGATCCCCTAACTGTTTTTAAAACACTAAACCAAATTTCATCAAGCCCCTTTGCCGGCTATTTTAAAATCTACGATCAGTATATTTTATCTGCCAGTCCGGAAAGATTTCTCTGCAAAAGAGCTAACCAGTTAATTTCACAACCCATCAAAGGGACCGCAAAGCGAAGTAGTGATCCACAAATAGACCAGCAATTGCGACTGAGTTTAAAAGAAAACGAGAAAGAACAGGCAGAAAATGTAATGATTGTAGACCTGGTAAGAAACGACCTCACCAAAAGTGCAGTACCAGGAACAGTAAAAGTTACCGAGTTATTTGGCATTTACACTTTTCCACAAGTGCATCAAATGATATCTACCATCACCTGCGAACTAAATCCAAAAATACATTTTGTAGATGCCATCAAAAACACCTTCCCAATGGGTTCAATGACAGGAGCTCCCAAAATTAAGGCTATGGCATTGATAGAAGAAAAGGAAAACAGTAAAAGAGGTGCTTTTTCAGGAGCTATTGGCTATATCAATCCTAAGGGAGATTTTGACTTTAATGTGATCATCAGAACCCTCTTGTACCAGGCTACCGAACAATATTTATCATTTAAAGTAGGCAGTGCCATTACCTATCAATCAGTTGCAGAAAATGAATATGAAGAATGCATGATCAAAGCCGAAGGGATGCTCAATACTTTAAAAGGGCTGAATAATCAGCCTTTTTAAAGTATAATGATTAAAATCAAATCACCTTATAGGTTTACCAGAGGTAGAATTAAAATACCGCTGTGCTTCAGGAAGGTCTTTTTGTATCTGCGCAATTCTTGTCCCATCAGCAGGGTGTGTACTTAAAAACTCAGGTGGTTTTGCGCTATTTGCACTGGCCGAAGCCATACGTTGCCAAAAACCAACAGCGTTTGAGGGATTATAACCCGCCATAGACATAAAGATTAGGCCTAAATGATCTGCTTCCAACTCTTGTGTCCTTGAATTTGGTAATAAATAAAAACCCTGTGCACCAATACCATATACCTGATTCAATATTTGTTGTGTTCCCGAAGATTTGCCTGAAGTCGCAGCGCCTAATAGACCCCCAACTCCTTCAGCTAATGCCGCTTTAGAAGCACGTTCTGAAGAATGCTTTGCTACCGCATGCGCAATTTCGTGACCCATTACAGTTGCTAATCCAGCATCATCTTTTGTTACAGGTAAAATACCAGTATAAACAGCAACTTTACCCCCCGGCATACACCAGGCATTCACTTCTTTACTTTCTATCAAATTAAATTCCCAATTAAAACCTTTAATCTGTTCAGCATAGCCGTTAGCATTCATATATTGGGTAACAGCAGCGGCAATTTTCTGACCAATTCTTTTTACCCTTGCAGATTCAGCATTATTCAACACCTTAGTGTTAGGGCTTTTAAGCAATGTATTATAGCTTTGTGCCGCAGCAACCTGCATTTCACCCTCATCAATAAAACTGATACGGTTACGGCCAGATAAAGGCACAGTAGAACAAGAGTACAATGTAAGCACTGCTACAGTGGCACCATAAACCAGGATTTTTTTCATAACAAACAATTTTAAACTTTTTTTCTTTTAAACAGGTAAACTTTAGATTCTTTGCCTTTTAATAGTCTTTCCAAGTTTTTCTGATGCGTCACCAGTATCAGAATACAGACACACATGCTGTACATCACCTCAGATTTAATGCTAGAATGAAAAATGAATATAATTCCTAATGGGAAGGTGAAACCAGCACATATAGAGCTTAGTGAAACATATTTCGAAACCAACAAAACTACTACAAAAACAAACACACAAAGTAATGCTGCCGGAAAGTTTACTGCTAAAATCATTCCAAAAAGTGTAGCCACGCCTTTTCCACCTCTAAAACCCGCAAATACAGGAAACAAATGGCCTACAACAGCCGTTAAACCTAGCGCTAGCTGGAAATTTATAAATTGCGAAGAATTATGCGGTCCAGTAATTGAAAGTCCTATGAAATAAGCAAGCTTAGTTGCTGTATAACCTTTCAAAATGTCTATAGTCATTACCGCTATACCAGCTTTTTTACCTAAAACCCTGAAGGTATTGGTAGCACCAGCATTTCCGCTGCCATATTCACGTACATCAACGCCGTAAAATGCCTGACCAAGCCATACTGCAGTAGGAATAGATCCAAAAAGATAAGCCAGTAAAACGGCTGAAATAGAATAAATCGATATCATTCTAAAAGGCTTTTAAACTCATATCTAAACTCTTAACCGAATGCGTTAAAGCACCCATTGATATATGATCAACACCACAAGCAGCGTATTCTGTTACGTTTTCTTCCACTATACCTCCAGAAGCTTCCGTAGCATAACGGTGATCAATAACTTTTACAGCAGTTTTTAAATCATTAAAATTAAAATTATCCAGCATAATGCGGTTAATTTTTCCAGTGTCCAATACTTGGTTCAACTCTTCCAAATTCCTTACTTCCACTTCTATTTCCAGTTTTTTACCCGTTTTTTGTAAATAATCATTAGCCGCATTTATGGCATTGGCAATTCCACCAGCATAATCTACATGGTTATCTTTGATCAAGATCATATCATATAAACCAATGCGATGGTTAACGCCACCCCCTATTTTAACCGCCCATTTCTCCAGGTAACGCAAACCAGGAGTCGTTTTCCTGGTATCAAGCACTTGTGTTTTATAAGGCTCCAGCAAAGTAACAATGCGGTGCGTAGTTGTGGCAATGCCACTCATGCGTTGCATGCAATTTAAAACCAATCTTTCTGCCAATAAAATCGAATGTACACTCCCTTCTACTGTAAAAGCAATGTTGCCATGTTTTACTATTGCACCATCATTCAAAAATACTGTTATTTTTAATAAGGGATCAATGTGGTTAAAAATTTCCTGTGCAAGTGCTATCCCCGCCAAAACGCCATCCTCTTTTATCAGGAGCTTTGCTTTCCCTTGTGCCTGGGCAGGAATTGTAGAAAGCGTAGTATGATCGCCATCGCCAAGATCTTCAGCAATTGCATTTTTTATAAATAAGTTAATGATTTCTTTGTCCAAAATTTCAATTTTAAACCAAAAATAGCATTTTTACCTTTATTGTTTAACTATTTCTCCAGATCTATTCTAAGTTCTGTAATTAAAAAAGCATTATTGATTTTCTTTGAAGTGATGGAAACCCTGAAATTCCCATTCTTGGTGGCAAGGCTTAAGATGCCGAACCTCATGGCTGGATTAGTGTTGATAAGGTGCAAAACAACTGAATTTTTAGGATTATGCTGATTAAAGAACTCCCTTAAAA
This sequence comes from Pedobacter sp. CG_S7, assembly GCF_040544395.1. NCBI lineage: Bacteria > Pseudomonadati > Bacteroidota > Sphingobacteriia > Sphingobacteriales > Sphingobacteriaceae > Pedobacter > Pedobacter sp. CG_S7. Next base: position 13,187 of record NZ_JBEONS010000037.1, read on the forward strand.
TTTGTTCTGCCTGTACTTTTGAGTAAACATCTTCGTCTTTTATGATGCTTAACTCTACAGAAGCGCTGAAATTTTGAGCGATTTCTTTAGAGTCCCCCGACTTAAACAAACCAGACATTTCATCTATAAAATCGACCTGAAATAGCCCATGAGGCATTAAAGGAGCAATTAAAATAAGTAAAGGGTATAGAATTCTCATCATTTGTGCTAGTGTATAGCTACGTTGTAACACAAATTATGCCATTAAAACTTCATTTATTCTGATAAACTACATTTTAAAATGCTATAAGCCTTATATTTGTTTTAATCAATAAGACAACAAATTAATAACATTTTGATGGAAGATAAAAAAGTAATGCTCCTTATACTGGATGGATGGGGATATGGAAAACAAGATCAATCAGATGCCGCTTATGCTGCAAATACACCTTTTTTTGATTCTTTACTTAAGCAATACCCTAATTCAAAATTGGAGGCTTCTGGTGAAGCTGTAGGCTTGCCAGTTGGGCAAATGGGAAATTCTGAAGTTGGCCACATGAACCTTGGCGCTGGCCGGGTGGTTTACCAGGAATTGGGAAGAATTAATAAGGCAATTAGCGACAGGACATTATTTTCTAATCCAACCTTAATAGATGCATTTAATTATGCAAAATCAAATCATAAAGCAGTACATTTTATTGGCCTTTTATCTGATGGCGGTGTACATGCACACATTAACCACCTTAAAGCACTTTGTGATGCTGCAGGCGAAGAAGGCTTAACTTCTGTTTTTGTCCATGCTTTTATGGATGGCAGAGATACAGATCCTAACTCTGGTCTTGGCTTTGTGCGTGAACTGCAAGATCACCTTAAAAAATCCCCTGCTAAACTGGCAAGTTTAATTGGTCGTTATTATGCCATGGATCGCGATTCGCGCTGGGAAAGAGTTAAAAAAGCCTATGACCTTTTAACCAAAGGACTGGGCGAACCTACAGAAAATGCGGTGGAGACCCTGGAAAAATCTTACCAAAACGGTATTACCGATGAGTTTACGAACCCCATTGTGGTCACTAATCCAGATGGAACTCCTTTATCTACAATCAAAGAAGGTGATGTTGTAATCTGTTTCAATTACCGCACAGACCGTGGTCGTGAGATCACTTCTGCACTATGCCAGAAAGATTATCCTGAGTTTGACATGCATCAACTCCCTTTATATTTTGTAACCATGACTTCTTATGATGAGAATTTCACTAATGTAAAGGTCATGTATACCAAAGACGATTTAACAGAAACCCTGGGTGAGGTATTAGAAAAACACCATAAAAATCAAATCAGGATTGCCGAAACAGAAAAATATCCTCATGTCACCTTTTTCTTCTCTGGCGGAAGAGAGCAGCCTTTCGAAAACGAAAAACGCATTATGATTCCTTCGCCAAAAGTGGCTACTTACGATTTGCAGCCTGAAATGAGTGCACTCGGTATTACAGCTGCAATTACAGAAGAACTGGAAACAGAATGGGCAGATTTTATTTGCCTGAATTTCGCTAACCCAGACATGGTGGGTCATACCGGTGTTTTCGATGCTGTAGTAAAAGCGGTAGAAACTGCAGACCGTTGCGCAGAAGCGGTGGTAACCAAAGGCCTGGAGCATGGCTATGCATTCATCATCCTTGCCGATCATGGAAATTCTGAGTACATGTTAAATAAAGACGGCTCTGTAAATACTGCTCATACAACGAACCTTGTTCCTTGCATACTGGTTGGTACAGAATACACTCATATTGCTGATGGAAAATTAGGCGACATAGCCCCAACAATTCTAAAATTAATGGGTTTACCAAAACCGGCAATCATGACCGGAAATTGTTTAATATAATGCATAAGAATATCCTTGCAGGTGGTTTCTTTTTGCTGTTTATGGGCTGTGGCAACACAGAACAGCAACAAAAAGTGCCGCAAAAATATTTCGATCTAAAAGATTATTTCCTACAAGAGGCAACCCGTTTGAATAAAACGAACCCAATTGTCCTTAAAACCGTAGCCCTCAACAATGCCAGTGAAAGTAAACAGTTGCCCATCGAAGACTGGAACAAAGAGCTTGCTAATTTCTCTGATGCAGATATTAATAAATCTGCCTGGCAGGGCTTTTTCAGCGTGGTGAAAAATGACCAAAAGGAAGTATATACCAGCGACAATGATAAGGTGGCTGTAAAAGAATTAACCGTTATCCATAAAAACAGCAAAATATCTGGCATCAAAATTCTGCTCAAAACCAGCAATTACCTTTATCAATCTACTGACACCCTGAGCTATTTTCCTGATAGCTTATATGAAATCAGGAAAACACAAAAAATCAGGCTACTGAATGCAAAAAAATACAACATCAAAGGAGTATTCTAGGTAGCTAAATATAGGTTAACGCAATGTTAACGCAATGGTAACGCAATGCTTACACAATGTTAACGCAATCAAAATTGTATGTGCATACTGGAAACACTGTGTAACTAAAAAGGGTGTTACGAATCACGTAACACCCTTTTTAATACGAGCTATAACAACGAGTCTTATTTTAAGCTGGTTACCTGTGCCTTTACATAACTCACTAAAGAAATAATGTCTTTGCGTTGAGGCTGAATAATTAATATTTTCTGGAAATCAGCGGTAGCACTATTAAAAATCGCAATACACGCAAGTTTTTCAGTTTTCTTTTTAATCTTGTAAGATTTAAAGATGGCGTAATCTTTATAAGTAATGCCCCTATTTTGCAGCAACTGAGCATCTTCTTCCCCATTTAGCTCAATGGCTTTAGTGAAATCTTTAATCGCAGACAGGTAGAAAGTCTCCCGCATTTGATTCAAAGATTCTTTTGGGTCATTAGCAATGTTTTGTCTAGCCTTACCACGGTAATAGTAAGAAGAGTAATCGTCTGGTTTTAAGGAGATCAATTTAGTATAGGTAGAAATCGCATTTTCAAAATCACCACACTGGTAATAAGAATAACCAAGCATTTTTAAAACATTAGTGTTATTTGGGCTTTTTACACCTGCTTTTTCCAACTGACTAACAGCACCTTTGAAATCACCCTTCATCATTGCTTGCATGCCTAATTTATCATAGCCGCTGCTCTGTGCAATTACGGCGGTGTAAGTAGAAAAAACGAATAAAAGTAAAATCGTTTGTTTAAAGTAGTTCATCAAATTTTATTTAAAAAAATAAATTTATAAAATCAAAAATATACATTAGGCAACTATTGTACCATTTTAGAATTAAATCTTAAACGCTAAATAAAACGAAATATGATTAAGGATTAAATAATTTTAAACATCTGCCTTTTTAACATAAAAATCCGGTTAATAAAGTTTTGGCACAAGAGTTGAAAATACCCCCTAGGAGATAATAATAATATTGTCCTATCGACGAGCTGACACTTTGTCGTTTATAATTTTTAGAAAGGCTTATTAATGAGTATAAAAGATCAATTCGATTTTGGCAATGCACTACCCATCATAAATGAAGACACAGAATTTTTCCCGCTGATGACTCAACAGGATGAGGATGAGATGAATAGCGAGGAAACACCCGAGGTATTGGCAATTTTACCTTTAAGAAATACGGTGCTATTTCCTGGCGTTGTGATACCAATTACCGTTGGTAGAGATAAATCCATTAAGCTAATTAAGGAAGCGTATAAAGGCAACCGTATTATTGGGGTTGCTTCTCAGCGCGATGTGTCTATTGAAGACCCAACTTTTGAAGAATTAAACAAAGTGGGTACTGTGGCACACATTATTAAAATGCTGCAAATGCCTGATGGTAACACCACGGTGATTATACAGGGAAAGCAGCGTTTCAAGTTAATTAACGAAGTGCAGTCGGAGCCTTATATCAAAGTAACAATAGAAAAATTTGAAGAAGCAAAAGAGAAACGTGATAAAGAGTTTAAGGCTTTAATAGCTTCCATCCGTGAAATGTCTTCTCAAATAATTCAGTTATCCCCAAACATTCCTAGTGAAGCTGGTATTGCCTTAAAAAACATAGAAAGCACTTCTTTTCTAATCAACTTTATCTCTTCAAATATGAATGCTGATATGGCTGATAAGCAAAAGATGTTGGAAATGGCGGTACTACGCGATCGTGCAGAGATGGTGATGGAGTTACTGACACTGGAATTGCAAATGTTGGAATTAAAAAATCAAATCCAATCTAAAGTTAGGGTTGATTTAGACAAGCAACAGCGAGATTACTTCTTAAATCAGCAATTGAAAACCATCCAGGAAGAATTGGGTGGAAATTCTAGTGATTTAGAATATGCAGCACTGGAATTACGCGCTAAGAAGAAAAAATGGGATGCTCCAGTAAAAGCCCATTTCCACAAAGAATTGGAAAAAATGGGCAGGATGAACCCTTCAGCACCTGACTACTCTATACAGATCAATTATTTAGAATTATTGCTGGATTTGCCATGGAACGACTTCACGAAAGATAATTTTGATTTAAAGCGTGCCCAGCGTGTTCTAGACAAAGATCATTTTGGTTTGGAAAAAGTTAAGCAAAGGATTATTGAATACCTCGCTGTACTTAAACTTAAACGCGACATGAAAGCGCCTATCATTTGTTTGGTTGGCCCTCCGGGTGTTGGTAAAACTTCTCTTGGTAAATCTATTGCCAAAGCTTTAAACCGTAAATATGTGCGGATGGCATTGGGTGGTATTAGAGATGAAGCAGAAATTCGTGGTCACCGTAAAACATATATTGGCGCCATGCCAGGTCGTATTATTCAGTCAATAAAAAAAGCTGGTGCTGCAAATCCGGTATTTGTTTTGGATGAGATAGATAAAGTAGGCGCTGATTTCCGGGGCGATCCTTCCTCAGCATTATTGGAGGTTTTAGACCCTGAACAAAATAGTGCATTTAACGATCATTATGTGGAAACAGATTATGACCTTTCGCATGTGTTATTTATTGCCACGGCGAATTCGCTGAGCACCATACAGCCGGCATTGTTAGACCGGATGGAAATTATTGAGGTGAATGGCTATACCATAGAAGAAAAAATTGAAATCGCCAAAAAGTACCTATTGCCAAAACAAAAGGATATTCATGGTATAAATAATAAGGATATTTCGATAAAATCAAACTTGATCGAAAAAGTAATTGAAGATTATACCCGGGAGTCTGGAGTACGTGGATTAGAAAAAAGAATTGGATCACTTGTTCGTGGCGTGGCAACAAAAATAGCTATGGAAGAAAACTATGAACCCGTTTTAAATAATGCAGATATTGAAAGAATTTTAGGTGCCCCAATTTACGACAAAGACCTTTATGAAGGTAATGAAGTAGCTGGCGTGGTTACGGGTTTAGCCTGGACATCAGTTGGTGGTGATATTCTGTTTATTGAAGCAAGCTTAAGTCCTGGAAAAGGAAAATTAACATTGACGGGTAATTTAGGTGATGTAATGAAGGAATCTGTGGTAATTGCACTTGCTTATTTGCGTGCACATGCCCACTTGTTCGGCATCAATTATGAGCTTTTTGACCAATGGGATATCCATGTTCACGTTCCGGCAGGGGCTACACCAAAAGATGGTCCTTCTGCGGGAATTACCATGCTAACCGCTTTAACATCGGCCTTTACGCAGCGTAAAGTAAAATCTAACCTGGCTATGACTGGTGAAATTACCCTTAGAGGAAAAGTTTTACCTGTTGGCGGCATCAAAGAGAAGATTTTAGCAGCTAAAAGAGCCAATATTAAAGATATCATTTTATGTAAATCCAATAGGAAAGACATTCTTGAAATAAAAGAAAGCTATATCAAGGATCTCAATTTCCATTATGTTAGCGATATGAAAGATGTAATTGAACTGGCTTTGATGAAGGATAAAGTTAAAGATCCACAAGATTTAACAGTTAAAATAAAACCAACGTTAAATTAACTGACTCGATAAAATAAATATATATTTAGGCCTCGAAACATTATTCGGGGCCTTTTTAATTTACATCAATGAAAGCAGTAAAATATACCCTGTTACTTTCGTTCATTTGCTTCGTAACATCGCTGAAAGCACAGATTCATAATAACGAGATTGGCTTGAAAAGCGACAATGACTCTTATCTGATGGACGGTCGGGACCGGTATTATACCAATGGAATTTTTCTTAGTTTCCGTCGTGCGCTTCATCCGGAACAAATTAGCGAGAAGCTGGAAAAGAAGATTCTAGAGGTGAGTGTGGGGCAAAAAATGTATAGTCCCATTTCTGGTTATTCACCTAATCCTTTACGGCAAGACCGCCCATTTGCGGGCTACCTTTATGTAGAAGCCGGAATGAATTGGTTTTTAAAAAATGAAAGTGTGTTTAAAGCCAGCGCTGAAGTAGGTACCATTGGCCCAAATGCATTGGCGCAAAATGGACAAGAAATGCTACACCGGGCTATTGGATTTTATGAGCCTGAGGGCTGGGAATACCAGATCAGAAATGAAATGGCCGTAAACCTGTCGGCACAATATACCCGTTTGCTGTATCGCCCAAATAACAATGTCTTTGATTTATCTTTTGATGGTTATGCCAATGCCGGGACAACCTTTAGTGGTGCTGGTGCTGCTGTAATAATCAGGACCGGAAAAATAAATCAACTCTTCAATACCGCATCTACCTTTTCTGTTATTGGCCAGGCAGCCCATACCAAACCATTGGTAAAAAGAGAATTGTTCTTTTACACCAAGCCGCAGTTGAATTTTATAGCTTATGATGCCACCATACAGGGAAGTATGTACAAAAGGAATAGTCCGGTTACTTTTGATTCCAGGCCATTTGTATTTGCCCAACAGTTAGGCTTTAACTATAGTTCTCAAAGGTTTACTGCTGATTTCGGTATGGTTTTTAAAACAAAAGAAATAAAAAGCCGTGCCAGAACCCATCAATATGGCACTATAAGTCTGTTTTACAGGTTTAACTAAGCTAAAAATCATCAATTACTCTACTGGAGGTTTTTTAGAATATCTTCTCGTACAGGTATTATTTGCTAAAAATAATCAATTTATGAAGCTCAATAGAAAAAATATTCTTAAAATATTCTCGAATTCGATACGGAAAAATAGCTAAAAGATTAACTTTGGTCAATATGAGAAAAAACCTGATTATTGCAATTGATGGGTATTCATCCTGTGGTAAAAGTACACTGGCGAAAGCATTGGCTAAAGAATTAGGTTTTATATATATAGATAGTGGGGCTATGTACCGTGCGGTTACACTTTATTTTATACGGAATAAAGTGACTATTCAGGATGCTGAGGTGGTAAAACAAGCCCTGAAACATATAGAATTGAATTTCCACTCCAGAGATTACCAGAGTCATATTACCTTAAATGGAGAGGAAGTATCTGAAGAAATCAGGCAAATGCCAGTTTCAGAAAAGGTAAGTGAGGTTTCTGCCAATAAGCAGGTTCGTCAGGAAATGGTTAGACAACAACAGCGCATGGGTAAATCTAAAAACATTGTAATGGACGGACGGGATATTGGCACTACTGTTTTTAAAGATGCACAGGTTAAATTTTTCATGACTGCCGACCCGAAATTGCGGGCAGAAAGACGTTTCAATGAGATGCAAAGCAAGGGAGATACAAGTATCACACTAGAAGAAGTTTTTGAAAATATTGCCCACAGGGATTATGCTGACACCACGAGAATTGAAAGTCCGCTGGTAAGAGCAGAAGATGCTATAATAATAGACAACACAGCAATTACCGAAGCCGGACAGCTGGATTTTGCCTTAAAAAAAGTAAGGCCATTATTAACCTAACCCCCTTACACTAAGCAAATTTCATTTGCTTTTTTTATTCAAATTATATTTTTTTGTTTGTTATTTCCCTAACTTTAAGGAAGGTAATATTCATTTGATTTCTAATATTTTCTAATGGGAAGTATTTGTTGCTAATGGAAGTTCCACTAACAAGCAGAACGATATGAAGAATACAACCCAGCTTGCCCTAATTATAATAATGGCCAATGCGCTTTTTTCTTGTGGAGGGAATAATAACAAACAAGCAGCACGGTCAGCAGCAACAGCTGCACAAGTAAAAGAATATAAAGTTTTAGAATTACAACCGCGCAGCACCACCTTACACACTGATTATCCGGCAAGTATTGAAGGGCAACAAAACATTGAAATCAGACCCAAAGTAGATGGTTTCATTGAAAAAATAGCTGTTGATGAGGGGGCTGTAGTTAAAAAAGGCCAACAGCTTTTTAAAATTAAAGCACCGCAATTTGAACAAGAAGTTATTACTGCCACGGCAAGCGTTAAAAGTGCTGAAGCAGCGGTTAGCACAACAAACCTTGCGGTAATAAAAGTCAGGCCCCTTGTAGAAAAAGATATTATTAGTAAATACGAATTAACTGCTGCCCAATTCAGTTACCAAGCAAGTTTAGCCGCCTTGGCACAAGCGCAGGCAGCACTGTCAAATGCCAAAACTAACCTCGGTTATACAACCATTTAAAGTCCGGTGGATGGTGTGATTGGCTCCATACCCTACCGTTTGGGGAGTCTTGTGAACAGCAATACTGCAGAACCCTTGACTACCGTTTACAGTATCGGAAATATTTTCGCTTATTTCGCCATCAATGAAAAACTATTATTAAGCTTTAATAAGGAGACTGCAGGTAAAACTTTTGCAGAAAAGCTACGTACACTTCCTGCAGTATCGCTGATTCTTTCGGACGGGAGCTTATACAACAAAACGGGAACCATACAAACCGTAAATGGAATGATCAATACAGAAACGGGGGCTGCAAATGCAAGGGCAAGCTTTCCTAACCCCGATGGTTTAATCAGAAGTGGAAGTTCGGCAACTGTTCGCATTCCAAATGAGGTAAAAGAAGCAATCATTGTCCCACAAAGTGCAACTTTTGAGTTACAGGATAAACGATTTGTGGTAACTGCCGGGGCAGATAACAAAGCAAAAACGATAGCCATTACCGTTGTTCCAAATGAAACGGGTCAATTCTTCGTGGTTGAAAAAGGTTTAAAAGCTGGGGATAAAGTGGTTTTAGAAGGTGTTGCTACTTTAAAAGATGGTTCTCCCATTAAAGTTAATGTTGTGAACGCCAATACTGTTTATGCGGAATTAAAATAGGTAGCATGTTTAAAATATTTATACAACGTCCGGTTTTATCAACGGTGATATCAGTGATCATCGTCTTGCTTGGCCTATTAGGTTTAATAACCTTGCCTGTTGCACAATATCCAGATATTGCACCGCCCACTGTACAGGTTTCTGCAAATTATACTGGAGCAAATGCCGACGTGGTTTTAAAAAGTGTGGTGGTGCCACTCGAAGAACAAATTAATGGGGTAGAAAACATGACCTACATGACTTCTTCTGCCACTAATGAGGGAACAGCCAGCATCAATATCTATTTTAAGGTAGGCACCAATCCGGATCTTGCCGCAGTGAATGTTCAAAACAGGGTTTCAAGAGCTACTAGTTTATTGCCATTAGAGGTAACGCGTGCCGGGGTAACGGTTACTAAAAGCCAGAGTAGTAATTTATTGATATTTTCATTATACAGTGAAGATCCAGCATACGACCAGACTTTCTTACAAAATTATGCTAAAATTAACCTTATACCGCAGATTCAAAGGGTTACGGGTGTTGGAGAAGCGAGGGTTTTTGGTTCAAAAGATTATTCTCTACGTATATGGCTAAAACCTGATTTGATGTCACAATACAGCCTTGTACCAAGCGATATATCTGCGGCCTTGGAGGAGCAAAACATTGAAGCAGCACCTGGTAAATTTGGTGAAAGCGGAAAACAGAGTTTTCAATACGTTATCAAATATAAAGGCCGCTTAACAACGGTAGAAGAATTCCAGGATATTATTATAAGATCAAGTGGCAAGGGTCAGGTATTGCGACTTAAAGATGTGGCCCGGGTTGAATTGGGATCGTTGAGCTACTCCTCCAATACGCTAACTAATGGCAAGCCCTCTGTAGGTATGGCCATAAGCCAAACGCCAGGGTCAAATGCCCGAAATGTTATTAACGAATCTAAAAAGCTTATTGATCAGGCGGCAAAAGACTTCCCTAAAGGTGTAAGTTATACTACTTTGGTGGATGTGAATGAAAACCTTGATGCTTCCATCGAAAAGGTAATAAGCACCTTGATCGAAGCCTTTATTCTGGTATTTATTGTGGTATTTATCTTTTTACAGGATTTCCGTTCCACTTTGATTCCTGCTATTGCCGTTCCGGTTGCTATTATAGGCACCTTTTTTTTTCTTAATTTATTTGGCTTCACCATCAACTTGCTCACACTGTTTGCATTGGTGCTTGCTATAGGTATTGTTGTGGATGATGCTATTGTGGTTGTTGAGGCTGTGCACGCTAAACTTGATCAAGGCTATTTATCAGCAAGAAAAGCCACTGTTGATGCAATGAATGAAATTTCTGGTGCGATCATTTCAATTACCCTGGTAATGGCGGCTGTATTTATTCCTGTAACATTTATCACAGGATCTACAGGTGTGTTTTACAAACAATTTGGTGTCACATTGGCAGTAGCAATTATTTTATCAGCAATAAATGCATTGACATTAAGTCCCGCGTTATGCGCTCTACTCTTAAAGCCACATGCCGGTGATAAAAAACACCACACTTTCATACAAAGATTTTATACCGCTTTTAACGTTGCTTTTGATAAAATTACGACAAAATACAAGAATGCTGTTCAATTTTTAGCTAGAAAAACATGGATTGTTGTACTTTCTATTTTATTATTCAGTGCTGCCCTATATTACCTAATGAAGACTACTCCTTCTTCATTCGTTCCTGCAGAAGATCAGGGAGCAATTTTTGCCAACATTAGTTTACCCCCCTCTGCGTCTATGGAACGTTCAGAAGTGATTGCTACACAGGTAGACAATATTGCACATTCCATACCTGAAGTAAATAACACTTTACGTATTGTGGGTTTAAATTTTACAGCTGGTGCTGGAAGCGCCTATAGTATGGTTATAATCAAACTTAAAACCTGGAGTGAAAGGGATAGAAGTGTAAATGAGGTAATAGGAGAACTTTTCAACAAAACTGGTGGCATCAGGGATGCCAGTATTTTCTTTATTGCCCCACCTACCTTACAAGGGTTTGGTCAAAGCGGAGGTTTTGAATTCCAGTTGCAAGATAAAGGCGGACATACCATGGATGAGCTGTATAAAGTTAATACAGATTTTTTGGCACAATTATCAAAACGACCAGAAATACAATATGCGACTACTTCTTTTAACCCTAATTTTCCGCAATACAGGCTGGATATAAATTTGGAAAAGGTGAAAGAAGCTGGTATAAAAGTTAATGATTTACTATCAACTTTACAGGGCTATTATGGTGGGCTGTATGCTTCTAACTTCAATAAATTTGGCAAGCAATACAGGGTAATGATACAAGCTGATGCTGCATTTAGAGCCAATCCTGAAGGAATGAGCAAAATATTTGTCAGGAATAGTAAAGGTACTATGGCTCCAATAACAGGGTTTATTACCCTTACAAGGGTATATGGCCCAGAATCAATTTCCAGGTTCAACTTATTTAGCTCGATAGCTGTTACTGGAGCACCAAACGCAGGTTATAGTTCTGGAGATGCTATTACCGCCATACAAGAGGTAGCTACAGCACATTTACCAGCAGGTTATGGCTATGATTTTTCGGGTTTAACCCGCGAAGAATTAGCCTCTGGCAGTCAAACACTATTTATCTTTATCTTGTGTTTAATTTTTGTCTATTTCTTGTTAAGTGCACAATATGAAAGTTAAGACCGTTGCAAGGCAATATGTGATTTAACTAATTGATTAACAATAAATTACACTTGTTTTTTTTGTTATTTAGGATATTTTTATGTATTTT
>NZ_JBEONS010000038.1:0-23435 GCF_040544395.1 Pedobacter sp. CG_S7
TTCGACACTTTTGGTCGAAAAAACCCAAAACTAAAAAAACAAAAAATCCAAAAAGTTAATATAATTCTGACTTGTTGCTTTTGCAACGGTCTTTAATGGTGAATTTGCTAAGGATTTAGTTTATAAAAGCTTTGAAAGTTGCGACAATGAAAACTATACCGGAACTTACACAAGCACAAGTAAATTAATTACCTGTAAAGTAGGCGGTGCAACAATTACCTATGCGATTATCGAGTTATCCGGCAATAAAGCAACATTAGAATTGACACAAGACGGTTCATCTATTAAAATGAAAGCCGAAAGAAGATAAATCACAAACTTGTTCGATTATCCTAAAGCCTTGCATAACTGTTTAGGCTTTTTTTTGTGGGATAGATTTTTTAGCAGTCATTAGTTAGGATTATAGTATAAAATGTATGTTAAACTGTATGTAAAAATAAAAAAACCGCCTAGATTATCTCTAAAGCGGCTATATTGTACCCAGAAGCAGATTCGAACTGCCACACTCTTTCAAGCGCCACCCCCTCAAGGTGGTGCGTCTACCAATTCCGCCACCTGGGTATGATACTGCAAATATAGATTTAATCACCAATGTTTATCAAGAAATTTTAAATTTTAAACCTTGATGGATAATCCATCATAAGCAAGTTTAATCTTTGGTGGCAAATCTCTTTCCACAGCATCATGTAAACCTAAATTATGACTGATATGAGTAAGGTAAGTCATGTCAGCATTAATTTCAAGTGCAAAAGCGATGGCCTGCTCCAGGTTAAAATGTGAAATATGTGTAGACTTTTGTAAAGCATTGATCACAAGAACTTTAGTACCCCTAATTTTCTCTATAGAATTTTTAGAAATAGTTTTCGCATCGGTGATATAAGTGAAATCATTAATCCTATAACCATAAATAGGTAGCTTGTAATGCATAATTTCGATAGGTATCCATAAAGTCTCCCCTATTGCAAATGGATCACCGGAAATATGATGTAGGGTAATTTGTGGTAGACCAGGATAACTAACTTCGGAAAAGATATAAGAAAACTCGCGTTTCAAGGCTTTTTCTACCCGATCATCTGCATAAATGTCAATATTCTTTTTAAGCAAATAGTTAAAAGGTCTGATATCATCCAAACCAGCGATATGGTCTTTATGCTCATGTGTAAAAACAATAGCATCCAAATCTTTTACTCCAGCCCTCAGCATTTGATAGCGAAAATCAGGTCCGCTATCGATGACAACAGTTTTATCATCAGTTTCTACCAGCACAGAAGTCCTTAACCTATTATCCTTTGGGTTTGAAGAAGTACAAACTTCACAACCACAACTAATAACAGGGATCCCCTGAGAAGTTCCTGTACCTAAAAACGTTATTTTCAAAATCTAACAGATAAAGTCATTGTTTAAAAATATCAAAGTTATCTTAAATCCACAACCTCAACACCAGGATATTTTTTAGCATCAAAAATAAAGGTTGATTCTGGCAGCTTTACATTTGGCTGGAACGATTTAACGCTATAAGTATATTTGCTGCCATCTTTATCAAAAATCAATACATTAACCACCTGTTTAGCACTTTTATCGATACTCAACCTCACTTTTGAATAGTTCTTTTTATTATCCAGCGGTGTTAAATCTATGATTTGAAAAACCTTGATGCCTATTCTTTTTTCCCCTGTATAAAAGGCTGAAAAACCTTTTTCGTAAAGGGTAAATATTTGAGCAGGATTTAAGGCATCAGAACTATTATCAACAGTAGTTACCTGAACTTCTTTATCTTCTTTAAGATAAGTCCACTGGTTTTTACCATCACTAATCAAATCTCTTTCTGCTATTGTCATCCGGTACTTATTTGCATTTGCTTTAACGTATAAAGTACCTTTTTCTGTTCTATTAATTTTAGCTTTTGGATTATCAATGGTAAAAGTAAACGCTGCTTTTACTATTTGATAGGTTTTAAACTTTTTACTAACCTCTGCTAATATTGCTTTTGCCTTTGTTGCATTTTGTGAGTAGCTACTTAAATTTACTCCAGATAACAACAAAAACAACATGATTATCTTTTTCGTCATTTTTTCTTTTTTATTTACCGTTTAAGTTATCCAAGAACTGTTCCAAAGCGTAATCATCAGGGATTAGTACCTCACGTGCCTTACTCCCTTCAAAGGGACCAACGATACCAGCGGCTTCCAATTGATCGATGATTCTTCCTGCTCTGTTATAACCTAATTTCATCTTCCGTTGTATTAAAGAAGTGGAGCCTTGTTGATGCATAACAATCAATCTGGCAGCATCTTCAAACAGAGCGTCCCTGTCTGAAGCATCAAAATCCATCTTAGCACTTTCTGCTGCTTCATCTACATATTCTGGCAATTGATAGGCTTCAGGATAACCTCTCTGGTTGCCAATAAATTCAGATATCCGATCAACTTCAGGCGTATCTACGAAAGCACATTGTAGTCGAATCAGGTCATTACCGGTGGATAAAAGCATGTCCCCCCTACCAATCAGCTGATCGGCACCGCCACTATCCAAAATAGTTCTGGAATCAATTTTAGATAACACTCGGAAGGCTAATCTTGCAGGGAAATTCGCTTTAATCGTACCTGTAATGATATTAACGGATGGTCTTTGGGTAGCAAGCACCAAGTGAATACCGACAGCCCTGGCCAATTGCGCCAGCCGTGCAATTGGTGTCTCCACCTCTTTTCCGGCAGTCATCATTAAATCAGCAAATTCATCAACAATTAGTACAATATAAGGTAGGAATCGATGAGAATTATTTGGATTCAGTTTTCTTTTGATAAACTTTTCATTGTATTCTTTTAAATTCCTTACCTGTGCATCTTTTAATAAATCATAACGCTGATCCATTTCTATACATAAGGAATTTAAGGTAGTAATTACTTTCTTAGTGTCTGTAATTATCGCATCGGCTTCTCCTGGAAGCTTAGCTAGAAAGTGTCTTTCAATTTTATTAAACAACGTTAACTCCACTTTCTTTGGGTCAACTAGTACAAATTTAAGTTGCGAAGGATGCTTTTTATACAAGAGAGAAACCAGAATTGCATTTATACCTACAGATTTACCCTGACCTGTTGCACCGGCAACAAGTAAGTGAGGCATTTTAGATAAATCGCCGATATACACTTCATTGGAGATGGTTTTCCCTAAAGCGATAGGCAAATCCATAGTAGTTTGCTGAAACTTTTCTGTCGCCAGTATACTGCGCATGGAAACCATCTCAGGGTGTAAATTAGGCACTTCAATACCAATGGTACCTTTACCAGGCATCGGAGCAATAATACGTATCCCCAAGGCAGCCAAACTTAGCGCAATATCATCTTCCAGGTTTTTGATTTTAGAAATTCTTACGCCTGGTGCTGGTATAATTTCATATAAAGTTACGGTTGGCCCAATGGTTGCCTTTATTTTATCAATCTCAATATTATAATGATTCAGAGTTTCAACAATCTTATTTTTATTGGCTTCTAACTCCGCTGTATTAACAGGGATTTTATTGGAACCATAGTTTTCCAATAAGTCAAGATGTGGATATTTATAACTTGCCAGATCTAGCGTTGGATCATAAGCACCAAACTGCTCTACTAATTCTTCTGATTTCTTCTCCTCTTCCGACTTTTCAATCGTTAATTCTGTTTCTATCTTTTCTATTTCGTTTGCCACAACCAAGGGCACGTGCAGTACATTTTTAACTGGCTCTTTTTGTGGCATAAGAACTACCTCTTCTATTTCGGGTTCTTGAAAGCGACTTGGGGTAACAACTACATTTTGTGTTTTCTTTTTTTGATTGGCGAAACGGTCGTTCACAGAAAACTCTACCGGTTCTGATCTCACTTCTTGATCTAAGTCTAATGTTTCGGGCAGGTCTGGTAAGACAACTTTTCGTTGCGGAAATTTAAAATCTATGTTATAAGCGATGATTAAAACGGTTAAAGCTAGAAAAGTAAGTAAGCCACCAACACCTGCAGTTCCAATCTGTGCAACGAGTAAACGATTAGTCCAGTAACCAAATTCCCCCTCTAAAAAATGTGGGGCATCTGTTATTATAGAGTGGAAAAAGCCAAAAGACATGGACAAAAACAGTAGGAAAAACAAACTGTAACCAAGAGTTTTTTCAAGGGGAAAAATCTTAACCTTAAATAAAAGGCGGTAACCGATGACAAAAAAAACAAATACAAATAAAAACGAGGCCAGGCCAAACCATTCATAAATAAACTGATGCGACAATAATGCTCCAAATTTACCTAGCCAATTTTGCACTACAGGGGTAAGATTTGCGGCCTTTAATTCTTCAAAAGTTTTGAACAAATTATTCCAGCCTCCATTAGCATCAATTACATAGCTGTAATCATCCTGCCAGGTAAATAAATAAGACGTAAATGCAATGATGAAGTAAATTGATAGAATGATAAAAAACAAACCTAAAATTTTAATGAGCCTTCCGTCTTGAAAATCAAAACGGGGAAGATGCTCAAACCGCTCCCGAGGAGATTTTCCAGCTGATCTGGCACCTGGTTTTTGATCACCAGATTCGTTTTTGAATGAATTAGATTTAAATTGGTTTCCCTTTAGCGCCATTTTATTTTATTCGTATATAGTCAGCAAATATAAAATATATAGTTGTATGTATTTTTAGTATTCGAAAACACATGTCTATAATATTTATAATATGCCAATTCAACCAGATAAATTAAACGTCCCAGACGCTTAGCCTTATCTTTTTTATATAACGACGCACATCTAACACCAATGCTGCCAGCATATAAAAAAATATAGGAAAACCAACAGCAAGAAATGAAGAATAAATAAAGAAAAGTCTTATTTTACTAATAGACATACCTAATCTCTCGGCAAGATAGGTACATACCCCAAAACTTTGTTTTTCGAAAAAAGTAACCACTTGTTGAAACATTGTTATTTCTTTAGTATTTTGATTCCAATATTACAATTTAAGCATTTCTTTTGACTGCAATAGTTTTTATTTAACTGTAATACAGCCTGTGATAAAAAAGCGCTGTCTAAATGTATTCCAGCAAGTTTATATTTTTCTACAATAGCATTCTTTTCTGGTGGCAAGAAGCTTAAGAGATCAAAGGCTTTGTCAACATATCTTTCCTGATCTGTATATTTTCCATAAACGTATAAAAATAGACAAATGGTATTGATAAGGATGTTTTCTATTGATGATTTCCCTATTTGTAAAATCACTTTTCTTGTTTTTTTGTTAAAATGGTAATGATCTTCCCAATACTGATGAATCGGCAATTGTTGAAATAACGAATAATAATCAGAAAAAGTGTTAATTTCCAACAACCTGGAAAATAAATTGGGATGACGTATTAATAGTGCTGCATATTGGGCAAGTCTAACAGTAGGAAAGTTCTGTGGCCTCATTCTCAAAAACTTCCATAATGACACATCTATAGGTAACAATTGATGTTTATGTTTTAAAAAAATATATTCTTTTCTTAAACTTTGCGGATAGGGCTCCTCAAAATCATTATTTAAAAACCCTGCTTGTCCAAATATTAATGCCTCCATTTGTTTAGGGTTACCCTGGTACTTTTTCAATACGTAAAATTCTAAAGTGGAAGCCATCAATTCAAATGGCAATCCATTTACTTTAAAACCAAAACTCTTTGACAGGAAATAATGAAAAGTCTTCTCCCAGTCTCCTTTATAATTTTCGAGCTGCTGGTGTATGGCGGCTGTTTTTAACTCTAATCGTTCAACCAATTGCCTGGATAAAAATCCATTTACAATTATACTATCCACCCCCCTGAGGTGTTTTTCACATGGAAAATGGTTTGTAGCAGTAATTAAATCGTTATAATTATGCCATAACGTTTCATCAAACTTTCCTTTTAAGGTAAAAGCCGGGATTTCACTGCCATTTTTCCTATAAATACGCTGATCATTTTCATAAACAACATGCAGTATAACGTTATCATAAGCTGGATCTTGCTGGTGATGATGCACTAACCAGTCGGACGATTTTAAATGGATCTCTACATTCCCCACCCAAATAGTGTCATCAATCTTTAACTTCGCTTCTAAGAAATCTGGTCCAGCATTTTTATTAAGCAATCCAGGACTAATAATTTGAAGTTCACCCAAAGGCTCACAATGTAGCCGACAGTTGTTATACAATCTAAATTTCCAGATGAAATGCAAAAAGTCTTCTTTGAACTGCATTTGGTAAATCTAATCAAAATGAGTATTTATTTTACAATAATTTTAATTATTCTTTTTTTTGTAATTAACAATAAACACTCCAGTAATAATTAACACTGCAGCAATAACAACATCAGTTGTAATGACTTCCCCTAATACGATCCACCCAAGAAAAATTGCAATAATGGTATTAAAATAAGACAAAATAGATACCTTAACCACACTAACTCTTTTCAGGGCGTAATGAAAACAGAAAAAACCTAATACTGAACCAACTATACCTAGGTAGGCTGTTGCCATCAAGCTAGTGAAACTCCATGAACTGATATTTGTTTTTCCAGAAAATACAAAAGCAAGTACAAACTGTACCACAACCGAAAATAGGAATTGATAGAACAAATCCAGGAAAATATTATCAGAATGCTGTACATTTTTCTTAATGTAAATTGTACCAACGGCCCATCCTGCAATCGCTAATGAAAGGTATAGCATACCAATCTTATAGTCAGGATCTAATATATCGCCCAATCCTTCCCTAAATATAAATGCAACACCCAAAAAACCAAGGATAACACCTGCAAAACCCTTGAAAGATGGCTTTTGCAGTTTAACGATTAAACTTCCTAAATAGACTAATATGGGTACTAGCGAAATGAGTAAGGAAGTTAAACCACTGGTAATTGTTTGCTCGGCAACTGTTGTTAAACCGTTAGCTATAACAATCATTAACAACGATAAAATCATTTGCCGCCGTAAATGCGGCCAACCCAACCATTTCAATTCACCTTGATAAACTAAAAAGACTAAATAAAATCAAGGAAGCAATACTTTGCCTGATAGCTGTTACAAACCACGGCGGAATAGTCTGAACCGCAATTCGAATTCCTAAATAGGTGGTTCCCCATATAATGGCGACACCAAATAAGGCAAAAAGAAGTTTAGGATCTATTTTGGCCTTCATATTAACTCTTTATCGATAAGGATCTTTTCCATTTCTTTTTGCAATTTTAAAGCTTCTTCTCTTGCTTTTTCTGCAAAATCCAATCCTTTGCCTGCATAAATGATACCTCTTGCTGAATTAACCAGTAAACCACAATGATCGTTCAGCCCAAATTCACAAACATCAGCAAGGCTCCCTCCTTGGGCACCAACACCAGGTACCAATAAAAAATTATCTGGTGCCAGACGGCGAATATTTTTAAACTCAGAACCTCTAGTTGCACCAACAACATACATTAATTGTTCACTATTCGCCCATTGAGAAGAAATCATGATGACTTCTTCATATAATTTGCCCTGATCACAGGTCTTTATTTGAAAATCACTATGTCCTGGATTGGAAGTCAGCGCTAAAAGAATAACCCATTTATCTTTATGATTCAAAAATGGCCCTACAGAATCTTTACCCATATAGGGAGCAACAGTAATGGCATCAAAGCTCATTTCAGATTGGGATTCATTAAAGAAAGCAGCTGCATACATGGCTGAAGTATTCCCTATATCGCCCCTTTTTGCATCTGCAATAGTAAATATATCTTTAGGTATATATTTCCAGGTATCAATTAAACTTTGCCAGCCTTTTATTCCGCGTGCTTCATAAAAAGCAGTATTAGGCTTATAGGCTACGCAAATATCATGGGTAGCATCAATGAGTTGTTTATTAAATTCTAATACAGGATCATTGTACTTTAACAAATGCGCTGGAATGTTTTCTATTACTGGATCAAGACCTATACATAAAAATGATCGTTTCTTTTTTATTTCTTCAAATAATTGGACTTTGTTCATTTGTTGTTTTTTGCTACAAATATGCCATTTTATGCAATTAAATAATCAGTACATTTGGAGAATGTTTCAAATTTATTTTAAATAATTTTCTTTTTTTTTTGGAGATTACGTTACAAATACATACAATTGCATCATAATTCTCTAAAAGTATCTGATCATTCCCAGAAAATCTCAATATTTTGTTTCAAAATTTCACTCACACTGTCACTTTTTGTACTGATCAATCAATTATTTCTTTTAAAAAAAATTCTCTACAACTATCATAATGTTTAATAAAACAGAATTAAATGAAAAACTCACTGCAGAATTGCGTGAGCTGGCAAAGGCTCAGGGTATTCTAAATGCTGATGAGCTGCGTAAGGCTGAGCTGGTAGAAATCATCGCTCAAATTAAGGAGCAGAATATCATACCCGAATTAACAGCAGAAGTACCTGCACCACCAAAAATCACAAAACCAAGGCTATCAAAAGTAAATTCTACTGATAAACCTGTTAGAAAACGTGCCCGGATTACCGCAAAAGATGAAATGGACAATAGTCCATCAAATAAAAGCACTTTGTTTGATGAGCCATTAATTAAACCTTTTGAGAATCTTCCTGAAGTATTAGCCGAAGATAAGACTGTAGCACCTAAAGTTGAAGTTGAAGAGCCTAAAGCTGCTGTTGAAATTAAAGAGGTTGTTCCTGCACCTGCTTCAACCCCTAATACTGTTACTTCACCTGTTGCAGCTCCTGCTACCAACTCTAATCCTGATCAAAGGAAGAATAAACCTGTAAGGGAAGATAACAGGCCTAAAGGCCCGGTAAATAAACCGAGTGAGAACAGTTATTCCAACCTTGATTTTGACAATACCATCACCAATGAAGGTGTATTGGAAATCATGCCTGATGGTTATGGTTTTTTAAGGTCTGCAGATTACAATTATTTATCTTCACCTGATGATATTTATGTGTCGCAGTCTCAAATCAAATTATTTGGTTTAAAAACAGGTGATACAGTTAGAGGAAGTATTCGTCCACCAAAAGAAGGAGAAAAATATTTCCCACTAGTTAGGGTTGAAACAATCAATGGTCGTTTACCTGCTGATGTTCGTGATCGTGTTCCATTTGATTACCTGACTCCACTGTTTCCAACAGAAAGGTTTAATCTTTCTGTAGACTCTAACAACTATTCAACACGTATCATTGATTTATTTACCCCTATAGGTAAAGGTCAGCGTGGCTTAATTGTAGCCCAACCAAAAACAGGTAAAACGAATCTACTAAAAGAAGTGGCAAATGCTATTGCAAAGAATCACCCTGAAGTATATTTAATTATACTTTTAATTGACGAGAGACCTGAGGAAGTTACAGACATGGCCAGAAGTGTTAGAGCTGAAGTTATTGCCTCAACTTTTGATGAACCTGCAGAACGCCACGTAAAAATCGCTAACATTGTTTTGGAAAAAGCAAAACGTTTGGTTGAATGCGGACA
This sequence comes from Pedobacter sp. CG_S7, assembly GCF_040544395.1. Classification (NCBI taxonomy): domain Bacteria; kingdom Pseudomonadati; phylum Bacteroidota; class Sphingobacteriia; order Sphingobacteriales; family Sphingobacteriaceae; genus Pedobacter; species Pedobacter sp. CG_S7. The sequence continues at coordinate 9,457 of NZ_JBEONS010000038.1, forward strand.
CGATGTGGTAATTCTTTTAGATTCTATTACACGTTTAGCCAGAGCTTATAATACAACAGCTCCTGCATCAGGTAAAATTTTATCTGGTGGTGTAGATGCAAACGCATTACATAAACCAAAACGTTTCTTTGGTGCAGCCCGTAATATTGAAAGAGGTGGTTCATTGACTATACTTGCCACAGCATTAACCGATACAGGTTCTAAAATGGATGAAGTTATTTTTGAAGAATTCAAAGGTACTGGTAACATGGAGCTTCAGCTGGATCGTAAATTATCTAACAAAAGAATCTTCCCTGCCATCGATATTACTGCATCAAGCACAAGAAGAGATGATTTGTTACATGACAGAGATACCTTGCAACGTGTTTGGATTTTACGTAACCATTTAGCTGACATGAATGCGCAGGAAGCCATGGAATTCGTTCAGGCACAAATAAAAAATACAAAATCTAATGAGGAGTTTTTATTATCTATGAATAGCTAATCTATGAAGAAACATGTCCCTAATGCATTAACATGCGCTAACCTCCTTTCTGGATGTATCGGCATTGTGTTTGCCTTTAAAGGGGATTTGACCATTACCGCCTATGCAGTTTTGATGTCCGGAATCTTTGATTTCTTTGATGGATTGTCTGCCAGGCTGCTAAATGTTAAGTCTGAAATTGGAAAAGAACTGGACTCTTTGGCAGACATGGTTAGCTTTGGATTTTTACCTAGTGTAGTGATGTTTCAGCTTATTGCCCAAAGTAATTACACTTCAGCCTATCTTCCTTATGTGGCTTTTTTAATCGCCATCTTCTCCGCTTTAAGGTTAGCAAAGTTTAACATCGATACCCGGCAAACCGAAGATTTTATAGGCTTAAATACACCTATGAATACGTTGTTCATTGTTTCCCTTCCTTTTATCCAAAAAGATCATCCGGAAATTATCAACTCTACGTTTTTACTGATCGGCCTGACTATCCTGATGAGCTGGCTTCTGGTTTCCGAAATAAAAATCTATTCCCTGAAATTTGGATCATTAAACTGGAAAGATAATAAGGTAAAATACATTTTCCTTATGGTATCGGCATTATTGATTGCATTTATGAAATTCGCAGCCATACCTTTTGTATTAGTATTGTATATTAGTTCTTCTTTTTTACACTTTAGAAATAATGAATTATAAATAATTGAAGCTTGCAAAGTCTTTTATCAAATTGATAAAAGACTTTGCAAGCTTCAATTATTCCATAAAAAATAGTACGGCTGGTAGTTTTAATGTAAGCCTAATTAAGGCTCAATTCTTTTTTCGAGTTCAGCCCTAGCTTCATCAAGTTGTTTATTCAACACCTTCATAAACTCATTAATCTCTTCAAATTTAACAATCAATTCCTCTAAATTCTTGAGGTCGCGTGCATCATGCTCCATCACCTGCATGTGATCTCTTGCATCTTCTCTGCCTACATAAGCAAATGTTGGTTTTATTTTATGCGCACAACTGGATACTTTCGACCAATCACCATCGGAAATCGCCTGTTTAAGATCGGCAATATATAGCGGTGTTTGCTGTTTAAACATATCAATCATTTCCACCATAAACTCAGGACTATCTCCAGACATATCGCTTAAGTAAGACAAGTCGAGTGGTGTTTTATTTTTCTCTACATTGAACATTTTATAAAAAATTTAAGGAAATTATATTTTCAATACAGCTAAATTATCTGACAAACTTTGCAATAATTCAGTGACACTTTTTTTAAAAACCGGATGTTGGACTGCTCCGGCAATTTCTGCCATAGGAACCATTACAAATCTTCTATTATGCATCTCAGGATGAGGTATTTGAAGCTGACCAGGGAGGTTAATGATAGCATCATTATAAAAGATAAGGTCAATATCAATTAACCTTTCACCCCATTTCTCTAACCTTACCCTACCTAATTCTTTTTCAATTTCCAAAACACTGGATAAAACTTCAAGAGCAGTTAGACTGGTTTCTACTGCTAATGCTAAATTTAAAAATGCAGGCTGATCTACTTTGCCCCAAGCTTTAGTTTCATAAAAAGAAGACCTTAAATTAATAGGACCTATTCTTTTATTGATGTGTACTATAGCCTCTTCAATTAAAAGGTCGCGCTCACCTAAATTGCTTCCCAGTAACAAATAAACTACTTTAGTGTCTAATACCATATAAGTGGACCATTTCTTAACGGCGTTAAAGTTAGGAAACATTTATGAGCTTATTGCTTTTTGTAAACTGAAGCTCAGATAGGATTCTTATATTTACAGAAAAATATATAACCTTCTTATGAGAGATTTTTTCAAGTATGTTTTTGCTACGGTTGTCGGATTTATCATTTCCATATTCCTCATGAGCATATTTTTTATCGTCCTGATTTCTGCGTTGGTATCTTCCATTAGTGAAGATAAGAAAGTAGAAGTGGCCGCCAATAGCGTCCTCCACTTAAACCTTGATCAAAATATTAAGGAACGTACGCCTAATAAGCGTTTTGAAAATTTACCAATAATTGGCTCTAATGATAAAAGTATTGGCATCAGAGATTTAATTCTTGCTGTTAAAAAAGCGAAGACAGATCCTGATATCAAAGTGATTTACTTATCAGCATCCTCTCCTTCAGCAGGCAAGGCAACGCTTAAGGAAGTCAGAGATGCTTTAATAGATTTTAAATCAAGCGGAAAGCAAATTATTGCCTATAGTGAAGTTTATACCCAGGATGCTTATTATATAGCTTCTGTTGCCAATAAAGTTTACCTAAATCCTCAGGGAGCATTAGAATTTAAAGGCTTTAGCTCAGAACTGATGTTCTTTAAGGGAGCTCTGGAGAAAATTGGAGTTGAAGCCCAAATTATTAGGGTTGGAAACTTTAAAAGTGCTGTGGAGCCTTTTACCAATGAAAAGATGAGCGATTATAATCGCCAGCAAGTAACAGCCTATTTAGGTGGCTTATACAACACTTTTTTAGAAGGAATAGCCCAAACCAGAAAAATACCCAAGGATAGCTTGTTTAACTGGGCTAATGACTATAAAATTCAGCAACCTGAAGATGCATTAGCCTATAAAATGATAGATGGTCTGCGTTATAAAGACGAGGTAATAGAAGAACTTAAAAGTTTGAGCGCCACAGCAAAAGGCAGCACCATAAAAACAGTATCTATAAATGATTATGCAGAAAATGTTTCACAAGAAAAACGTAAAGGGAAAAATAAAATTGCTGTAATCTATGCAAATGGGGACATTATCAGTGGTGAAGGTAATGATCAGTCTATTGGGTCAGAACGTGTTTCAAGAGCGATCAGAAAGGCCAGGCTAGATAGTAATATTAAAGCCATTGTATTAAGGGTAAATTCTGGTGGAGGTAGTGCCCTGGCTTCAGATGTGATCTGGAGAGAAGTTATCCTGACTAAAAAAGTTAAACCTGTTATTGCTTCTTTTGGTGATGTGGCTGCTTCAGGTGGTTATTACATTGCTTGTGCTGCTGACTCCATTTTCGTACAACCGAATACGATTACTGGTTCTATTGGTGTGTTTGGTATAATTCCTAATTTCCAAAACTTATTAAATAATAAACTGGGAATTACTTTTGATGGTGTTAAGACAGGAAAGTATGCTGATATCATGAGTGTAACCCGTCCATTAACTCCAGGTGAAAGATTTATAATTCAAAATGATGTTAACCATATTTATGACACTTTTGTTTCCAGAGTAGCTGACGGCCGTAAGAAAACAAAAGAATACATCAATTCTATTGGAGGCGGACATGTTTGGGTTGGTACTGATGCGGTAAGAATAGGACTTGCAGATCGTTTAGGTAACTTCAATGATGCAATTGTTGCTGCAGGAAAAAAAGCTAAATTAAAAGAATATAGAGTTGTTGAATATCCTGAAAAAATAGATCCGATTAAATCGTTAATGGAGAGCTCTACAGATAAAATCAAAGTGTATTATGCCAAACAAGAATTTGGCGATAATTTTCTGCTCTATCAACAAATGAAAAAAGCTATCCTAAATTCAGGTGTGCAAGCTCGTATGCCATTTGAAATAGTAGTAAAATAGACACTATTCATGGAAAACAAAACCATATCCCGTACCCTTCGGCTGTTATCTCAATTAATGGAATTGCACCAGGGTAATGCTTTCAAAATAAAATCAGTAGCTAATGCTGCATTTAAAATTGATAAACTGCCCTTCCCCATCAGTGGTAAAAGTCTGGAGGAAATTGAAAAAATAGAGGGACTGGGTAAAAGCATTTCTGCAAAAGTCTGTGAACTGTTAACCGTAGGTACCATAACAGACCTGCAGCAAATCCTCAAAGAAACCCCTGAAGGTATAGTTGAGATGTTAGGAATAAAAGGTATAGGACCGAAAAAAATTGTGGTAATATGGAAAGACCTAGGCATCGAAAACGTAGGTGAATTGTATTACGCATGCAACGAAAACAGGTTAATTGAAGCTAAAGGATTTGGATTAAAAACTCAAGAGGAAATAAAAAAAGTCATTGAATTTAAAATGGCTGCAGCTGGAAAATTTCTATATGCAAGAGCAGAGCATTTAGTGACTGAGCTCCATACCGATCTCTCTCTATGGCTTAATAATGCTGAAAACACTCCCTTAATAGAAATTACTGGTGCTTTCCGCAGGTGTTGTGAAATTATTGAAGAAATAGAATTCGTAATTGGAACCGACAATCCAGAAATCACAGCCGAAACACTTTACCTATTCAAAACAATTGAATTCAAAAAACAACCAGATAATTCATTTATCGGAGAAACAGCTTTTGGGTTAAAAGTTATACTTTCCCTGGAAAGTAAAACTAATTTTTATTTACAATGGTTTATTTCTACTGGAAATCCAGATCATGTTAAAAATGTTCTGGCACTTGCAGGTTCTGGTAGTTTTATTACCGAGGCAGCCATATATGAGAAAGCAAACCTTGCCTTTGTGGAACCTGAATTAAGAGAGGGAACCAATGAAATAAAACTGGCTAAGGAAAACAAATTACCCATTCTGGTAACTACAAAAGATCTGAAAGGAACTTTACATAACCACTCTACCTGGAGTGATGGTGTACATACCCTGGAACAAATGGCTTCCTTTTGCAAAAACGAATTGGGACTTACCTATTTAGGCATTTGTGATCATTCTAAATCGGCTTTTTATGCCAACGGATTGAATGAACAAAGGGTCTACGCTCAGCAACAAGAAATTGATGCCCTGAATCTTAAAATAGCTCCTTTTATAATTTTCAAAGGAATTGAAAGCGATATTCTGAATGACGGTTCACTGGATTACCCAGAGGAGATTTTAAAATCCTTTGATTTTGTTGTGGCTTCCATTCATAGTAATTTAAGAATGGACGAGGAAAAAGCAACTGCAAGGTTAATTAAAGCAATTGAAAATCCTTATACAACCATTTTAGGCCATCCCACGGGCAGGCTTTTATTAAGCAGAAAAGGTTATCCTATTGATTATGCCAAAGTGATAGATGCCTGTGCCGCCAATCAGGTGGTCATTGAAATCAATGCTAATCCTTTACGTTTAGATCTCGACTGGCGCTGGCATAATTATGCCTTGGAAAAAGGGGTTTTGTTAGCTATCAATCCTGATGCACACCGGATGGAAGGTTTTTATGACATGCATTATGGAACTTTAGTTGCAAGAAAGGGTGGCTTAACCGCCAGTCAATGTTTAAATGCATTTTCATTAACAGACATTACAGGATATTTTAATAAAAAAAATAGATAATACCTACCTTTAGCCAATGATTAGCTCAATTTGCAATAAGATATATGAGGAGGTGATAAATAACTATCACCTGCACAATAATATTGATCAACCTATACAAAACCCATATAGCATCAATACGCTGGAACATTTATTATACCTAAAATGTTGGATTGATACTGCCCAATGGCACATGGAAGATGTTGTCCGTAATCCTAACATAGATCCTGTTGAAGGTTTACAATGGAAACGAAAAATAGATAAATCGAATCAGGAACGTACTGATGTAGTAGAATATATTGATAGCTATTTCTTGGAAGAATTTGCAAATATAACCCCTAAAGAGGATGCCAAGACTAATTCTGAAAGCCCTGCATGGGTCATTGACCGTTTGTCAATTCTTGCCTTAAAAGTTTTTCACATGAAGGAAGAAACGTTAAGGACAGATTCCCCAACAGAACATTTTCAAGCATGTGAAATAAAGTTGAATACACTTCTAATGCAACGAACTGACCTATCCCTTAGCCTTGATGAATTAATTGATGCCATAAAAAGTGGAGACAAATACATGAAAGTTTATAAACAGATGAAAATGTATAACGACCCGAATTTAAACCCTGTTCTATATACTAAAAAATAACCAATGACCAGGCCATCTAAAATATTGGTGATCCGGTTTTCTGCAATGGGAGATGTAGCGCTGACTGTTCCGGTACTTCGGGAATTTACCCAAAATTATCCAGAAACAAACATAGTGATAGCAAGCAGAGGCTTATTTGAACCGTTTTATAAAGATATTGACAACCTTACTTTTCATGCTTTTGAACCTAAAATTAAGCATAAGGGCTTTTTTGGGTTACTAAAGTATTTTAAGGAATTGAAAAAGCACGATATCACTGCCGTTGCAGATTTACATAACAACCTTAGGAGTGCGGTTTTATGTGTCTTATTTTTTATGATTGGCAAAAAAATCCGTAGACTGGATAAAGGACGGGCAGATAAAAAGAAACTTACAAGGCGATTTAATAAAGTTTTGACTCCACTTAAATTAACAGCAGAACGTTATGCGACTGTATTCCAAAAGCTTGGTTTCCCACTTCAACTGTCTCATCAATTACCTAAAAAAAAACCTGCAGCTATCTCGAAATCACTATCACCACTCATCGGAGTAGAGAAAACCCAGAAATGGATCGGTTTAAGTCCCTTTGCACAACACCAGCAAAAGATCTATCCCCTTGTAAAAATGGAAGTTGTGTTAATGAAACTGGCTGAACTTGGTTATAAAGTTTTTATTTTTGGTGGTGGTGAAAAAGAAAAAGCTATAACTACAGCATGGGAAGTTAAGCACCACAATATCATTTCTATAATTAATAAAATAAATTTAGAAACAGAGTTGGAACTGATTTCACATTTAGACCTCATGATTAGCATGGACTCTTCAGGGATGCATTTGGCATCCTTAAAAGGAATTCCTGCAATTTCCATTTGGGGCGCTACTCACCCTTATGCTGGTTTTATAGGTTATGGACAATTATTAAACGATACCGTTCAATTAGAACTAGCCTGCAGACCATGTTCTATTTATGGTAATATACCCTGTTATAGAGGAGATTTCGCTTGCATGAACAATTTATCACCATTAGTTGTTATAGAAAAAGTAATACAAAAATTAAATGGCTAAACAACTCTTATTAGTAAGACACGGAAAATCAGAAAAGGAAGATCACGACCTGAAAGATTTTGACAGACCTTTAAATCATAAAGGCAATAAGAACTCAATTGCTATGGCAGAAAAACTCTTAACCAATCACTTTTCCATTCCATTCCTTTTAAGTAGCCCTGCATGCCGTGCAATTAGTACCGCAAAACATTTCGCTAGAGTTTTTGATATTCGGGAAGATAAAATCCAAACCAATACAGCTATTTACGAAGCAAATACCACAGCATTACTTCAAGTAGTTAATAATTTACCGAATGAATACGATACCATCGCAATGTTTGGACACAACCCTGGGTTTACAGACTTCGCAAACTATCTTGACGACGCCCATATTTATAACATTCCTACTTCAGGGATTGTAATTATTAATTTCGACGTAGACGACTGGAAGGAAATCAGCCGCCATACAGGAACCATGTTGTCATTTGATTTTCCAAATAACACGGAAGAACCGCATTAATGTTAGTCAAATACAACATAGCGTGTACGATTTTTTTGTTAAAACTTGAGGTGTTTAACTGTCAAACCATTATTAATTAATTGTTTAAGAGAATCTACCCCTATTTTCAAATGAGTTTCCACGTAGTTAGTAGTAACCTTACTATCACTTTCCGTAGTTTTTACACCCTCAGGAATCATTGGTTGATCAGAAACCAATAATAAAGCTCCTGTAGGAATTTTATTAGCAAACCCAGTTGTAAAAATCGTTGCTGTTTCCATATCAACAGCCATGGCACGCAAAGTTTTTAAATATTTTTTGAATTTTTTATCATGCTCCCATACCCTCCGGTTTGTGGTATAACAAGTACCTGTCCAATAATCCCTAGAATGTTCACGTATGGTCGTAGAAATAGCTTTTTGCAAAGCAAAAGCTGGTAATGCAGGCACTTCAGCAGGAAGGTAGTCATTAGAAGTCCCCTCTCCTCTTATTGCTGCAATAGGCAATATGAGATCACCTATCTGATTTTTCTTCTTCAAACCGCCACATTTACCCAAAAACAATACTGCCTTAGGTGTTATAGCAGACAACAAATCCATCATTGTAGCAGCAAGCGGACTTCCCATACCAAAATTGATAATTGTTATTCCATTTGCAGTTACACTTTGCATCGGTTTATCAAGTCCCATAATCGGCGCATTGTCATTCCATTCAGAAAACATTTGTAAATATTTACTAAAGTTGGTTAACAAAACATATTTACTAAACTCCTCTAAAGGTCTGCCAGTATACCTTGGCAACCAATTCCTAACAATATCTTCCTTAGTTTTTAAACCAGGTTTAATAGGAGTTTCAATCTCTTTAATTTTTTTGACCTTGCTCACTACTTTTACTTCTTTTTTTTCATCCTTATCTTCATTCATAATCTTCCTTTTTTTTGGTTTATAATAAAGTTCAACAATGTTTGTTATTAAATAACAATGTAAAAATAAATCCCCGATAAATCGGGGATTTATTTAAGCAGCTTTTAACTTTTTAAAGTCAGCCTTATTAAATTTTTCCATTGCATAATCTAAGGTGATATTCAGATCCTTAACCGTAGGGTCTGAAGGAATATCAAACATTGCATCAAGCATAATAGCTTCACAAATAGACCGTAAACCCCTGGCACCGAGTTTGTATTCCATCGCTTTATCCACAATAAAATCTAAAACATCATCATCAAAATCAAGCTTTACACCTTCAAATTCGAACAATTTCACATATTGACGGAACAAAGAGTTCTTTGGTTCTGTTAATATATTACGTAATGCTTCTTTATCTAAAGGATCTAAATGCGTTAATACTGGTACACGACCTATTAGTTCAGGTATTAAACCAAATGATTTTAAATCTTGAGGGGTTATGTATTTATATAGATTTTTAAGGTCTAATTCTACATCATCCTTTTTCACTTTGTAACCTACGGCTTGTGTTCGCAATCGATTTGCTATTTTGCGTTCAATACCATCAAAAGCACCGCCACAAATAAACAAGATATTATTGGTATCTACAGGGATCATCTTTTGATCCGGATGCTTACGTCCACCCTGAGGCGGAACATTTACAATAGTACCTTCTAATATTTTCAATAACGCCTGTTGAACACCCTCACCAGAAACATCCCTTGTAATGGAAGGATTATCACTTTTACGTGCCACCTTATCTACCTCATCAATATATACAATGCCACGTTCTGCAGCAGCCACATCATAATCAGCAGCCTGCAATAAACGGGTAAGGATACTTTCCACATCTTCGCCTACATAACCAGCTTCAGTTAAAACAGTAGCATCACAGATACAAAAAGGCACATGTAGTATTTTAGCAATGGTTTTAGCCAAAAGCGTCTTTCCTGTACCCGTTTCTCCCACTAACATGATGTTGGATTTTTCAATCTCAACTTCATCCTGCTGGTCAACTTTCTGACTTAGCCTTTTGTAATGGTTATAAACAGCTACCGAAAGTACTTTTTTAGCAGCATCCTGACCGATAACGTATTGGTCAATATGTTGCTTAATCTCCAAAGGCTTCAATAAGGTTACAGAAGCATCTAAGCTTTTTCCTTTCTTACTGCCCAATTCCTGCACCAACAATTGGTTGGCCTGTGCAACACATTTATCACATATAAAAGCATCTAAGCCCTCAATAAGCATTAAAGTATCCTGCTTACCAGAACCGCAAAAAGAACAACGAGATTCTTTATTTTGTTTAGCCATTTTATTATTTATTGGTTATTCCCCCTAGCACTTCATCAATCATTCCAAAATCTTTAGCTTCGCCTGATGTCATCCAGTAATCACGGTCCGAAGCTTTTTCAACCCATTCATACGTTTGACCAGAATGATCAGCAATAATGTCATATAATTCTTTCTTCAATTTAAGCATTTCTCTTAAGTTTATCTCCATGTCTGATGCCACACCTTGTGAACCTCCTGAAGGCTGGTGTATCATTACCCTGGAGTGTTTCAATGCAGCACGTTTTCCTTTTGCTCCCGCAACAAGTAAAACAGCACCCATCGAAGCAGCCATACCTGTACATATTGTGGCCACATCTGGAGTAATATATTGCATTGTATCATAAATACCTAATCCTGCATATACTGACCCTCCTGGAGAATTAATATATATTTGAATATCTCTATTACTATCAGTAGATTGTAAAAACAGCAACTGTGCTTGTATGATATTCGCATTTCCTTCATGGATAGCATCTCCTAAAAAGATAATTCGATCCATCATTAAACGAGAAAAAACATCCATTTGAGCTACATTAAGCTGGCGTTCTTCAATAATATAAGGTGTCATGCTTTTTGGCGACATATTGGTTTGACCAATAAATCTATCAACATTTAAACCGTTTATGCGATGATGCTTAACTGCGTATTTTCTAAATTCGTCTTTATCTATCTTCATAAGTATATATGTTTATAAAACTATAATTGATAATTTAATATTGTATTGTAAAATTTAAACAGCTTTATATAAATAAGGCGGCCTTAAAAAAAGCCGCCTTATTTATATCTATAAAATTAGGATGTAATGATTAACTACACTAATGCTATAAATTTATTATAAGCTATATCTTTTTTGTCTAAAGTGGCAACACTTTGAATATATTCAAATACTTTAATTGCTTTTACTTCTTCAAATATTCGGTTCGCATTATCTTTTTCTTTCAAAAATGTAGCCGTATACTCCGCCAATTGATCTTCAGGCATTGGACTAGGGCTGTACATTCTAAATTGGGCATCTAAACGTTGTTTAGCTGTCTGAAAAACATCTTCATATTTAATCTCGATGTTATTGTCTTTAATTAATTTATTCTCAATTAAAGTCCATTTCAGATTTTTCGCAAAATCATCATATCCTTCTGCTAATTCTTCGTCAGTTAATTTTTCATTAGTAGCTTTTAGCCATTTCCGTAAAAATTCATCTGGTAATTCGATGTTTACGCTTTCTACTAATTGGGTATACATATCGTTTTGCAATTTGCGATCTGCATCTTGCTTAAACATTCCCTCTACCTCTTCAGTAATTTTAGCAGTAAATCCAGCCTCATCAGTAACTACGCCCTCGCCAAATAATTTATCAAAGAACTCATGGTTTAAATCTGATTCTTCTAACCTGTTTACATTTTTAATAGTAACACGGAAAGTTGAATCAAGTCCCTTAACCTCTTCTTCGCTAATGCTTAATAATTTAGCTATTATAGCCTCATTTTTATCAAAAGCTTTTTGAATAGCTAATTCAACTACATCATCCTTTTTTAAGCCAATTAAAGATTTCAAGATATTTTTGTCTTTAACTGAATCTAAACGAATAGAACCTGTCGCTATTATTCCTCCTTCAATAATTGCACCATCTGAAGAAAGTTGTGCTAAATCGGCATAAAGTACGTCATCATCTGCCGAAACTTCAGGATTTGTCATTTTGCCATAGCTACGACGGATGTTTTTTATGCGGGAAGCCAATGTTTCCTCATCTGCTTTCACTATATATTGGGTAAAAACATCCTTAGCAGAAATGTTTATTTCAATAGCTGGCGCTAAACCTAATTCATAATCAAATTCAAACTGATCTGTGCCATCCCATTTAAATTCTCTACTATCATCCATTACGGGTAAAGGCTGACCAAGAATTTCAACTTTATTATCGGCCAAGTATTTATTTAACGTTTCGCTTAGCAACTTATTTACTTCTTCAACAAGAATGCTTTTGCCATGCGCTCGTTTGATATGTGCTACGGGCACCATCCCTTTACGAAAACCAGGAAGATTCGCTTTTTTAGCTTGATCCTTAATGGTTTTCTCAACCTTTTCAGTATAATCTTCAGGCGCTATTTTAATTTTCACAACCGCATTTAAGTCGTTAATTTTTTCCTGTGTAATATTCATATTTCTGAATCAATATTTAATTTCTATATACAAAAATTCCCCCGAAATTTTCGGAGGAATTTTTTGTGCGGATGAAGGGACTCGAACCCCCACGCCGTGAAGCGCCAGATCCTAAGTCTGGTGCGGCTACCAATTACGCCACATCCGCAGTTAGGAGTTGTTTAGGACTGCAAATATAGAGATAGTTTTTAAAAGTCAAAATCCTTTTTAAGTTATTTACATAATATTTTTTCAGTATCCATTTTTAGAGTTTATTTTAAATCAAAAGTTTATTTTTCAGTATTCTGATAATAAGATAAATACAGTTCAATTAGCTTAAATCAGACTTAAGATTCCACCTCGGAAAAACTCCGAAAATATTTTTATATATTTTTAATAATTTTATTTTTGTGGCCCTCGGCCGGTCTTTATTCTTCCCATTCCAGGTTACATACCAATGAACATGCAACACCTCGATGTCTTCAATCAGCATTTGAACTGGCCAACAATTTTTACGTTTTGTTTCATCAAAATGTAATCCATCGATTAAATTCTCTCTCAAGCCATCATGTATTTCAACTTCATTAAGCATGTTTTTTGTTAGATCCAGTCCTGTTTTACCTATATAAATAAGCTCAACCCTGCCCTTTTGCAAGGCATAAACTAAAAAAACACCATACTGATCCTCAGGCGCTGTACAAACTTGTTCTAAACTGTCTGTTGCCTCAAAAAAAAAATTACCATTAATACTATACTTTTTGAGCTCATCAAACATGGTGTTGATTTAACATTTTACTTCCCAGGCATTAAGCTAAACAAATTAAATATTTATCCCAATAAATCCTATCCATCACTTTCATCTTGTATAATTTTCTTACCACAGTTAGCGCAATACCTGGCATTTGTGGAATAAATTGGTGCCTTACAATAAATACATTTTTTTCTAGCCTCGTCGGTAGCACGTGCCATTTCTACTGATACAATTCCTGTCGGCACAGCAATAATACCATTTCGGTTAATCATTAGCATACTGGCCAGAATTTGACCCAGGGGTGTTTGTGGTGAAATATCACCATACCCAACTGTGGTAATGGTAACAATAGCTCAATAAATAGAGACAGGTATACTTGTAAAACCACTTTCATCACCTTCTATAATATACATTAGTGTTCCAACTATGATAACCATGGTAACTACGGTAGCAATAAACGCCACTTAAGGATACGAAACATCCTTAACAAACGAAAAGCACATAAAACTACGAGTAATGCACAACACCAAAGAATAAGCTAAGGTAAGTTAGTAAAATTTCTACCAAATCTATAAAACCATAAAAACTCAATCCGTATTTCATTGGCTTCAGGTTACTGTAAATCCTTAATGCATATTCTATAGTATAGAGTATGTTGAAAATCCATTCTGCTATCTTCTAACAGCTTACCTGCCGGCGTGTCTGAGCCAAATATTATCGTATAAATCTTTTTTCTGAATAAGGGCTTTTTTTCTGATTTTCATATACTTAAACTGCTATTATCAACTATAATAAGTCATTATAACTTTATACAAATAAATCAGGTGGTTTTACCAGGGTCAACGCATAAAAATAGTTAAAAATCAGATGCTTGTTAACATTTTGTGGATTTCGTGTTAGGATTTTTTTGTTTGTTTTGCTTTATTTAG
>NZ_JBEONS010000039.1:0-22065 GCF_040544395.1 Pedobacter sp. CG_S7
GAAGCTGAACCCGAAGCTATATTAGTAGAACAGGAAAAGACTGGCCAAAAGATTGAATACATCCGCAAACGTCCAAATCATCATGGACGTGCTAAACTACCTGAACACCTTCCTGTGGAAGAAATCGAGATCCACCCTGAAGGTGACTTAAGCAGCATGGTATGCATCGGTAAGGAAATCACCGAAGAATTGGAATGTGAACCAGCACGCTTTTTCATCAAACGTTATATCCGTTATAAATATACAACCAAAGCTGGTGAGGGCGTGAAAATCGCTGAACTCCCTGACCGGGTAATTGATAATGCCAAGGTGCCCGTTTATCAAGTCCAGTGCTTTCATGGCCACTAGCAAATTTATTATTCTTCAACTGGCTCTAAAATGATAAAAAACGCCGCCCAAGATTTGAAGGCATTATGCCCAAGATTATAATTTGAAAGCTAAGCCAATGTAAAAGCTTCTTCCGTCTGAAGGCAATATTCCTGGACCTGGGTAACCGGTAGCCCTCCGGGTATAGTAAATTTGATTGGCTAAATTGTTTACACTAGCTTCAATCGTAAATCTCTTTAATTGATAAGAAGTGCTAAAATCCATGATTTGATAGGCAGGCACATCTCCTATAACGGCAGCAACACCGCCATCTCTGGCATTGGTAGCATCAGTAAACTGTTGCGATAAATAGCTAAACTGGTAAGATGCCTTGAAGTTATTGTATCCCATTTTTAAACCAGTTTTTAAGTTGGTTTGTGGTACAAATTCTACTTCTTTTCCTTGCACACCGGCAATCAAACTTTTTCTATAATCAGATTTTATAAAAGCGACGTTAGCGAATGCGCCTAACCGCCAACTATCAGATGGTTTTTGCAACGCTTGAAGGGCGTCTAACTCAACATAAGCCTCTATACCTCTAATAATTGCTTGCCCAACATTGGTTCTATTTCTTTTGATCCGGTTGTTTGCATCTGCAAATTGAACTTCGCCAATACGATTGTTGTAATTAAGGTAAAACAAGCTCACATCATAATTTACAAATCGCGTTTGCTCGCTACGGATACCTAAATCTAAAGAATAACCCTTTTCATCCTGCAAATTAGGGTCAACCACTGCTGATAGATTTGTTATCCTAATATCACTGAACGTAATTGAGCGATAATTTTGAGCGATATTTCCGTAAATATTCAGTACATTATTGGGCTTGTAGCTTAAACCCAAACCGGCAATTACAAATTTCCGTGGGCTGGTTCTGGTTTCGTCAATTCGTTTATTTAATATTACGTTTCCTGCATTATCTCTTACAATGTTGCGATAGTAACCCTCGGCTTTGGTTTTAATGTACTCAAACCTAAGGCCCGGGGTAACACTAAATTTTGACGAAATATTAAAAATATTCTCCAAAAAAGCGGAAGCGTTTCTGTTGGGGAAATCGTAATCGTTTTGAGTGAATTGCGCTGGATTTGAAAAGCTAAAATCGGCATCTTTACCCGTGGATCCTTCACCTTGCACAGCATGGTTAAAACCGTGATAATACCTTATACCCACCAATAATACCGACGGGCGATTAATCAGTTTATATTTTTTTAAATACCTGGCTTCTGTTCCCCAGTTCTCAAAATTACCTTTTATTAAATCTCTTGGGCCATTGTCATCAATAGTTGCCACCCTATTTGGCCTAAAGCCTACAGAATATCTTGAGGCTGACAAACCAAAAAAACGGAGGTTGAATTTGGTGTTAGCATCAAATTTATGGTCGAAATGTAAAGCGTACAAGTTCCAATTCACTTTAAACCAGTTACGCTTTCTGTTACTTTGCCTAGCATCGGCAGCAAACATCTCATCGGTTAAGCCCCCAGGTTGCTGTGCCAAATAATCCATGTGGGTAAAATCTAAGCCTAAAGAAGTTTTAGGTGTAAATTGATATTTGAGATTTCCGTAAGCGGTATTGGCATCAAAATTTGAGTTTGGGCGCCAACCGTTCCCTTGTTTATGTTGGTAAAAGGTGTAATAGCTTAGTTTATTTTTGGTGCCGGTTACGCTAATGAAAGAGTTTGAGAAATCAAAAGAGCCTACGGTTTGGCGAGCTGTAATTTCTAAAGCAGTGTAAGTAACTGGCTTCTTCATTACAAAATTTATTAAACCGCCAAACTGCGTACCGTATTGCAATGATGCTGCCCCGCGTACGATTTGTATTTGTTCAAGGGCTTCAACAGGTGGGGTGTAATAGCTTTCAGGATAACCTAAAGCATCGGCACTAATGTCATAACCATTTTGGCGTACGTTAAAATTTGCCGAGCGGTTAGGGTCCAAGCCTCTGCCTCCAACACTTAACTGTAAGCCAGCACCTTCATTTTCCCAAATGTTTAAACCTGGCACTTTAGCATAAACCTGACGAGCGTTATTGGTGGCAACATTTGCTGTTAAATCTGCTACATTGATCAGCTCAGATTTCTTCCCCTCGTATATTGCTAAACCCTCTACACTTCTCAAATGGGTAAAACCCGCTCCCGCTTTTTCCCCTTGAACAATAACTTCTTTTAGTTGTTGGGGTTGATTGTTAAGCGCAATTTCAACAAAAACATCGCTATCTATTATGTTGATAGTATTTACCGCTTTTCTAAAATTATCGCTAATAGAAATAATTGTATAAGCGCCTTTTGGAAGATTTCTAAATTCAAAAAAACCATTTTCGTCTGTTAGGGCAGAAGATTTACCATCGCTTAGGTAGACGTTACAATTTGCAATGTTTTTTTGATTTAAAGCATCCACTGTTTTCCCCTTAATGCTGTATTGGGCAAAACAAAATGTACAGGATAGCAATACTATCAGGGTGTTAAAGGCCTTTAATTTCATCGTTAAGGGGTAAAATCCAAGATTTTGGTGCAAAGGTATCTTTTTGCTTTGCTAAATCTATTTTGGGGTCAACAAATATTTGCCCTAATCTGCCATTTAATGCCACGTAAACATCAGCATAAACATGCGCATGTTTATAGCCTCGCTTGGCATAGGTATCTCTGATTAAATGAGCATATTGCAAAATAAAATCGGGTTGGGTGCTCATCATCTTTTCTTGTAGCACTGTTAAAAACTCTTCATTATTTACCACTTCAGCATTTCCTGTATCGTCTTTGACCGTAAACTGTGCATAACCGGCTTTTTCCATCAACATTACCCGCCATGAAAAACGGTAACCTTCTTCTGTCCAAAACAACTCGCGCTTGTATAACATATACCTGAAAGGGATAAGAAACTGTAACGTTAAAAAAATGCCAAACAATAAGGTTAAACTTTTTTGTTGTAATGACGAATAACTAAAAACGTTGTCCGTGTTTAAACGGTTTTCAGGAATCTCTAGCACCTTATTCAAACCATTGATGATTTTCAAATGAAAGTTTGCCGAAAAGAAAAGTAACGCGGTTACAATCATGATGTACGGGAACATCCCGATAGGGAATAAAACGGCCGTTAGACCATGAAATATCACCACTGATGCATAAGCAAACCATCTTGTTTTCTTGTTCCACAATAAAAATCCGATGGTTAAGTCGTACAGGCAACTAATCCAACAAAAAATATAGGCAGTAATCTGGTAGTTAAACAAACCACCGATAATAGGCGTTTGATTGCGAGCGGGCAACCATATTTTTAACGGTAAAGCGTGAAGCAACCAGTCACCATTTAGTTTTGCTAAACCAGCGTAAAAATACAGGATAAACACCATCAACTTTAAAATATCAATGGTCCATTTTGGGATATAAGTAGCCTGAATTTGCTTTTTACGACAAGCATCGATCGAAAAATACTTTTCTGCCGGCACCAACATCATTACAAAAAGCATTAAGCTGGTAAAATAATAATGGTTTAAATAAGTGCTTTTATCCATCAGCTCTATATAGGTAAAGCTGGTAAACAATAATATACTGGCGTGCCTATAAAATAATCCTATGGCAAAGAAAATTGCTGAAACCGCACAAATGACGAAAAGGAAGTAGGTGTAATTCCCTAATGGTTTAATGTACTCGAAACCATAAAAAGAAAAGAAGAATTTGGGTTTGATGTATAGGTCATAGATCCAGCCGTTCGACCAAAATCGTAAAACTCCTAAAAATAACATACAGCCCGTTACTATTCTGAAAATAGCAATTGGCGCTGCATGTTGTGTTTTATTTAAATAAGCTTTTATCAAAACTGAAACTTAATCTCCGTCATTATCTGTATAGGTAATGGTTATGCTCATCGCCGATGTCATATCTACCTTTAACAAACGTACTAATTTCTGCATTTCGGTGTGCTCAATAATCATTAGCTGATTGTTATTGATCACTTGACTATTTAAGTTATTACTTAAAGCATTCAACTTTGTAGTGCAAATATCAAATTGTGTAGCAATTATATCGGATAAAAGCTTACCACTGACAGCATCTTTCGCTCCCAAAGAGGTTAAATAATTTTTAATGGAATAGCCAGTTGTGCTTGATGAATAAGCTTTACCATTATAAAAATCAAGAGATGCCTGTTGCGCTGTTTTTGCTAAGGTTAACGATAAATCTTTTTTATAAAAAGCCTCCACTTTTTCTGGGAAAGTAGTGCCCGGTGTCATAACTCCTGCAGGAATACCAATTTTTCCAGATCTAATATATCGCTCATAATTCAACACAAAACCATTAATTACAGTTGATGTTGACGAACCGGCATCAATAGCTATTTTTGATTTAAAAGTGTTTACAAAACCGCCTTCCCAAGCAGTATAAACACTGGTAAATGTGGTGTTCATTTGTGCGACGACTTGCTTTAAATAGTTAATTCTTTTGGTAGCATCAGTCGATGTGCTGTAGTAAGCTACAATATCAGCATCTGTATTTGCAACACCATTAATCAAATAATCTAAAGAAGGAAAACCTTGTGCAGCGTAGTTTGCCGGCAGTTCTAGATTAGCTGTACCTGATGCGATATTAGCCTGAATGACGGTTTCACTTGTAGGATAAATATTGAAATGAGACCTGATTGCGAAAGTTTGCCCTGGCCCAAAGTCATATAACTCTACTTTTTGCCAAGTGATATAAGCATCCTGCCAAGCGGTCCTGAGTGCTAATAAATTAGCTTTAATAGGTTGCTTTGTAAAATCCTCAGATTTGGTAAGCATCAAGTCGAACTTAACCTTAAAGTCCATATAAGCAGGCACAATAATATTATCGGCAAGGTTAGCCAATAACGCTTTTCTATCTATGGTGCTGCTGTCTTCTTCTTTGGTGGTACTTTTGTCTTTACCGCATCCAAAAAATAAAACCAGAGAGAACAATCCAAAACAAAGCCCCTTAATCCAATTCAATTGTGCCTTTTGCATTCTATTATTTTTTAATTGATATTGAATTTAGCTTTTATACTTGCAGATGCAGTGTTGATTTTGGCTTGAGTTAAATCCCAAAAACCATTATTTGAACCCAGCAAAGCAGTTAAAACATCGTCAGAGAATTTAGCGTCCACATTATTGACAGTGCAAAATCTTAAAGAATAGATAAAGCCAGCGCCTTCGCCAATTGCATGTGCTCTGGCTGCATCGGTTGTTCCGGATGTCCATTTACCTAAATAACCTAAAGCGGCATTGGCAATAGCTACTTCAAATTGTGTTCTTATAAACAAAGCTTGTTTGTTTAGTTCGTTACGATCGTTATTTACAATTGCAGCTCTTCCTTTCAAGAATGCTAAGTAGATATTGGCATAATTACTTTGGTTATACTCCCAAATGTAAGAGGCTAAGAAAGATTCTGTACGCGAATTTGTAGAATTAGTGTACCCTGCATAAATTATTGGATTTAACGTTAAAGTTGCATAAGCTTCATCCCAGTTGTGCTCTAAAGAGGTATAATTTTTACCACTAACTACTGTACTGTTATCAGCATTTAAACGGTCTTTTAACAATACATTACCTATATAATCTATTTGAAAAGCGCCAATTAAACCTTTTTGAATTACCTGAGCGACTTCTATACCTTTAGCGTCTACCATATAAGTTCCTAATTTACCCGCTATGCCACTTGAAGCTGTCACCCCAAAGAATGGACTAATTGCACCATTACTTGTTAAATCAGCTTCAATTTTCTGACGGACTGTAGTTGCATTTGTAGCGGATAAAGATGAAGCCGTAAAGTTTTTAAGTCCGAAGCTAGCGGAATTTAGAGTAGCAAATTCTGTAGAATAGTCAATGGTAAAGGGATTTCCTGTATTTGAGTACAAATTTTTTGAAGCATCAGCAGTAATTAACTGTGTTTTATTAAGGTTGATGTAAGTGTTTAGTCCTTTGAACATATTTAATTTTGCATTACCAGCCGAAAAATCAACTGTGCTGGTACTCTTTGCATCAACAAATGTTGAAGCGTAAGGCGTTGCATCTGTATAAACGCTTGCATCCACTTTTGTTCTTAACTGAATGGTATTATCGTCTTCTTTTTTGCAGGAAGCAAATCCTATTAGTAATGTTATTGCACATAGGGTAAATAAATTTTTCATTGTTATTTAGATTAAATATAAACAATCCAAATATAGGATAAATTTTGATACAGACAAAGATTGTTTATAATTAATTTAAATAAGCTTAAGGTTATTACTTAAAGGTGTGACAAAAATTGGTCCACCATGAATTTGTCACTCGAAGAAAGTGAAATCGAAAAGATAGCTTCTTGGTTTCATTATGTCGGCTATTGTTTTACCTATGATTGACATGAAGAAGCAAGTATGGAGACCGCGGAAAAAGTGTTAAATGATTTGATTATGCCTCAGGTAAAACACGGCAGGTGCTTTCTTGTATTGCTGTACAAGGAAATCTCAAATCCTGTTACATTAATCCAAATGTTTATTTGTGATGCTGACCATTATCATCTTTCATTAGAAGAATATCCTCGGTTCGCTCAGCAACTTAGGTTAGAGTTTCAATATATCTTAAAGGAGATATTTAGTCGAGCCTTAAAACTTATTATATTAACCCGTAGTGCACTATAAATAAGGTTGCTCATTTCACTAAAAATTAGTATATTATATTGATTACCAAGTCATTATAATTATGAGCAACCTTATACGAAAATACGAATTAATCTTGAAGACCTTTAGGAAAATTTCATTATCGGATAATTTTTATTACAAACCAGTCAAGCCTAAGCTGTCTGATTTAGAGTTAATTACGTTGAGTATTACCGCAGAATCATCCGGTATAGATTCTGAATATCAGCTGTTTAGAGAACTGCGCTTTTCTAAACTTGAGGGTCGTATAGAGCGCAGCGTTTATAATAGGAGAAAACGGAAACTGTTCCCCTTTATCGAAGAACTAAGAAAAAAAATGGCAGTTAAAATGAATGACCAGAAGAAGTATTTCATTGTCGATTCGATGCCCTTGGAGATATGTAAGAACGCAAGAATGACCAGAAGTAAAATCTGTAAAGACCAAGATGGGGCATTTCCAAACCAAGGGTTCTGTGCTTCGCAGAATGCGAGATATTATGGATACAAACTCCATGCGGTCTGCTCTTCAGATGGTGTGTTCGAGAATTTTGATCTGAGTCCTGCTTCTGTACACGATATTCATTACCTAAAGGACATTAAGACTCAAATGTCTGACTGTGTGCTGCTTGGTGATAAAGGATACCTTTCTTCAGAAATACAGATCAACTTGTTTGAAACTGTTAAAATCAAACTGGAAACACCTATAAGGAACAATCAGATGAATTTTAAAACCTACCCATTTATCTTCAAGAAGTCCAGAAAAAGAATAGAAACTCTTTTCTTACAATTGTGCGACCAGTTTATGATACGAAGAAACTATGCTAAGACTTTTATTGGTTTCAAAAACACAATACTTACCAAGATTACTGCATTGACAACCATTCAATATCTCAATAAATTTGTCTTTGGTAGAAACATAAACAATATTAAAGTTAACTTGATTTAATAATGCACTACGGGTTAGAAAAGTCATTCTTTATGCCTGGCTACATTACCAACCAGCATTCATTATCATCGTAAAATATTTAACAAACTGTAACATTTCCTAATTAGTTAATAAGTATTTGCTTAAATACTAAACTATCTTTACCTTTGAATCCATACTTGATGAATTATGAAGGAAAATACTTGCATTCGCGTTTCCGCAGATCAAAATCAGATCAAGACGGGAAAAGAGAAACTTGAGGCTGCAGAAAAATCCTTCCAGCGTTTAGCACGGGTGTTAAGCTTAGCGGGCAGTGAGGTTAGATTAAAAGTTCTTTACCTGATAGAAGAAGAAACGGAGTTATGTGTTTGCGACCTAAGTGATATGTTGCAGATGAGTATTCCTGCAATATCACAACATCTTCGAAAATTAAAGGATGCTGGAATTCTTAAATCCCGGAAAACCGGACAAACGGTATTCTACTCATTAAAAGAAGAACATCTCGAAATCATAAAGCCTCTATTTCAACACATCACACAAAACTCTGTTAAAAATCAAACAACATGAGCACTGAAAACTCATCTGATAAAAAATTATTAGGAATTGGTATTCTTACAGCCTTTGCAGCCTCTCTCTGTTGTATCACTCCAATATTAGCGCTTATTTCAGGAGCATCAGGAATAGCTTCTGTCTTTTCGTGGATGGAACCTTTCCGTTCTTATTTGATAGCTGTTACTCTGACTGTATTAGGCTTTGCATGGTATCAAAAGTTCAAACCGGTGGCAGCTTCTAAAATTGACTGTGCCTGTGATGAAAATGGCGCAATCACCAGAAAAAGTGAGTTTTTAAAATCCCGAAGGTTTTTAGCGGTTATAACTGCTTTTGCTGTACCGACGCTGGCTTTTCCTTATTATAGCCAGTTCCTGTATCCGAAGAAAATCAATCAGATGCCTGCTATTAGCTCTGGCAAGATTCAAAAAATAAAATTTACGGTAAGCGGAATGACCTGCTCCGGTTGTGAAGAGCATGTCAAACATGCCGTATATCAATTGCCCGGGATTATAGAAGTTAAAGCCGATTATGAATCAGGTACCACGAGCATTCAATATGATCATAATCAATCTGATAAGACAGCCATTATAAAAGCTATTGATGCTACAGGATACACAGTAACAGAAGGAACTGCAACACAAAACTCTAAGCCCCATTGATAAGCAGGCGATGTTTGTGGCCCGGATGTATGTAATTAATTTTTTGATAACTAATAGTTAGAAAATCATGAAAAGTCTTAATGAATTAGAAGCTCCTGTCAGTCACTTCGATCTGATTATCATAGGGGGTGGCTCAGCGGCTTTTTCAGCGGCTATAACAGCAGAAAGCCTTGGGATAAGCTGTTTAATGGTTAATGCCGGATTAGATTTCGGCGGCACCTGTGTAAATGTGGGTTGTGTTCCTTCTAAAATACTTATCAGGGCAGCCGAAACGGCCTATCATGCTAAGCATTCGCGGTTTGAAGGAATAAAACCAAAAGGCGTTGAAATTGACTTCGGTCAGGTTATCCGGAATAAGAAAAAACTGGTAGCAGATCTTCAGCAAAAAAAATATATGGATGTGGTAAGTGATTTTGAAAACCTTACTATGCTGCAGGGCTGGGCGGAATTTACAGATAAAAATACAATCCTGGTGAATGGGAAAAACAAATATAAAGCGCTGAAATTCCTGATCGCTACCGGTGCCACTACGCATATTCCCGGAATCGAAGGATTAAATGAAATTGATTACCTGACGAATGCAACCCTATTTGATCTGGAAGAGAAGCCAGAAAGCATTACCATCATGGGTGCAGGTTATATCGGGCTTGAAATAGCCACTGCTTACAATCGGCTGGGGGTAAAAGTTCGGATTATTGAGTTTACCGACCGGGTGCTCCGAACACAAACAGCCGATGTCAGCGAAGAGTTGGAAAAAAATATGCGGGAGGAAGGGATTCAAATACTTCCGAATTATAGAGCTGTGAAATTGGAGACATCTGATAGCGGCATTATAATCCACTGCAAACGCCCTGACGGCTCATTAACAAAACTTATTGAACCTGGAAAAGTAGTAATTGCAACAGGAATAAAACCCCATACGCATACATTAGGTATAGATAAAATTAAACTGCAATTAACCGTCAACGGACATATTCAGGTTACTGGAAAGATGGAAACCAATCTGGCAAATATCTATGCGGCAGGCGATGTTACCAATACCCCTCCCTTTGTTTACACTGCTGCTTATGAAGGTAAAATCGCTGTAGAAAATGCCTTTTCAGCAGCTGATAACAAATCCGATTATTCGTCACTGCCTTGGGTGGTATTTACAGATCCCCAGGTAGCGGGAGCGGGACTAGATGAAGTTCAGGCAGCCGAACAAAATTTACCTTTTGAAGTCTCAAAACTATCGTTGAGCGATGTGCCCCGCTCAATAGTTGCTCACGATACAAGAGGTTTTATCAAACTGATCCGCAATATTGAAACAGATAAATTGATAGGCGCACGCATTGTAGCTCCTGAAGGTGGGGAACTGATTCAACAGTTAAGCATGGCTATCAAGTACGGAATTACGGTAAAACAATTAGCGGAAAGCTTTTATCCCTACCTTACCTTGGGAGAAGGCATTAAACTGGCTGCCATAACATTCGGCAAAGATGTTGGCAAATTGAGTTGCTGT
The DNA here is from genome assembly GCF_040544395.1 of Pedobacter sp. CG_S7. Classification (NCBI taxonomy): domain Bacteria; kingdom Pseudomonadati; phylum Bacteroidota; class Sphingobacteriia; order Sphingobacteriales; family Sphingobacteriaceae; genus Pedobacter; species Pedobacter sp. CG_S7. Next base: position 10,622 of record NZ_JBEONS010000039.1, read on the forward strand.
GCCACTTAGGCAGGTTAGGGAGGAGCGCTACTGGGCAACCTTAGAAAATCTGCAACTAAAAGAGAGGCAGCCAGAGCAGCGGCAGTTCGAGATGCCGGAAAAAGCCAAAGTAGATTCGCTGGCCTATTAAGCTTTTCAAGCATCTTCTAAATATTGATTACAACCGACTTTGCTAAAGAATAATCTTAATTAAAGACTAAATTAAAATAAAGTAAAATGGAAAATCAGAAATTTAAAACCACCTTAGAAAAAGTAACCTTAGATAATGCCAATGAGGCTCAGAAGCCGCTTTTGGAAAACTCCCAGAAACAGATGAGTATGATTCCGAATATGTATAGCAACATGGTTAATTCACCGGGCTTAATGGAAACCTATGCGGTTGGCTATGACCGTTTCCGGAAAAACAGTGGTTTTTCGCCTGTAGAACAGGAAGTTGTTTTTGTGACGATTAGCATAGCCAATGGCTGTGAATATTGTGCCGCCGCGCATAGTTTTCTGGCCGATCAGGTTTCGAAAGTACCTTTGGAAGTGACAGATGCCATCCGGGATGGAAAAGAAATACCAGATGTTAAACTAAAGGCTTTATCTCAATTCACCCGCGTAATGTTTGAAAAAAGGGGAAATCCCTCACCCCAGGACGCGGCCGCTTTCTTGGAAGCAGGGTATCAAGAAAAACAAATCCTGGAAATAATTCTCGCGCTGGCGGTAAAGACACTTAGTAATTATGCTAACCATATCTTTGGAACAGAAGTGGATGACATGTTCAAAGGGAGGACCTGGACCAAAAGATAACCAGTGTATTTTTTACTTCCGGTAAATTTCGGAATCGGGATAAAAGGCGAACCAGGCAAAGGCAATGTGGCTGCTGTTGGGTTCTATTCGTAACTGTTTTCCCTTCACGGGCCCGGCCGGGCTGCAGGAGGTAATATCCCAGATAAAGCCGGTTTGCCCGTCTTTAAATAAATCTCCTTTTTTCTGAAGAGTCAGCTTTTGCCCATCCAGCACCGAGTTAAATAGCGTGGCTGAACCCACACCACTGGTTCACAACCCCATACCGTTTCGCCTGCTCTTACAGGAAAAGTATCTAGGTTCATTAAGGCTTCAGGTTTATTCAATATATATTTCCCGATCAATAGTAGCGGTTTCAATGTCTCCTTATAACCCGCGATCCATCGTTCCAATAAAGATCTTTTGTTTTGCAATACCATTTCCTTCTCATTGATCTGCAATATAAAACCAGCTTGCTTCAACCCTAAAATGATATTCTTAATATTCCCAAGTGCAACCCCGGTAGCTCTGGCAAGTGTCCGATATGGCATATTGATTGCTTCATTATGCCATAACGGTCATTATAATTATGAGCAACCTTATACGAAAATACGAATTAATCTTGAAGACCTTTAGGGAAATTTCATTATCGGATAATTTTTATAACAAACCAGTCAAGCCTAAGCTGTTTGATTTAGAGTTAATTACGTTGAGTATTACCGCAGAATCATCCAGTATAGATTCTGAATATCAGCGGTTTAGAGAACTGCGCTTTTCTAAACTTGAGGGTCGTATAGAGCGCAGCGTTTATAATAGGAGAAAACGGAAACTGTTCCCCTTTATCGAAGAACTAAGAAAAAAAATGGCAGTTAAAATGAATGACCAGAAGAAGTATTTCATTGTCGATTCGATGCCCTTGGAGATATGTAAGAACGCAAGAATGACCAGAAGTAAAATCTGTAAAGACCAAGATGGGGCATTTCCAAACCAAGGGTTCTGTGCTTCGCAGAATGCGAGATATTATGGATACAAACTCCATGCGGTCTGCTCTTCAGATGGTGTGTTCGAGAATTTTGATCTGAGTCTTGCTTCTGTACACGATATTCATTACCTAAAGGACATTAAGACTCAAATGTCTGACTGTGTGCTGCTTGGTGATAAAGGATACCTTTCTTCAGAAATACAGATCAACTTGTTTGAAACTGTTAAAATCAAACTGGAAACACCTATAAGGAACAATCAGATGAATTTTAAAACCTACCCATTTATCTTCAAGAAGTCCAGAAAAAGAATAGAAACTCTTTTCTTACAATTGTGCGACCAGTTTATGATACGAAGAAACTATGCTAAGACTTTTATTGGTTTCAAAAACACAATACTTACCAAGATTACTGCATTGACAACCATTCAATATCTCAATAAATTTGTCTTTGGTAGAAACATAAACAATATTAAAAGTTAACTTGATTTAATAATGCACTACGGGTTAATAATGTATATTTATGCCTTCAGCTACCACTTCCTTGCTCAGCTTATTTTTGCCAGATTTTATAATTGAGAATTTTGAATTCACAGGGTCTATTGAAGATGGGGACACGTTCCACATCGAGCTGGAAGAGCACAATAATCCTGCTGCAGAGTGGCAAGGCATGAAGGTGCTTTCAAAAGGTTTTTTTCCAAAGATTGTGATTCAGGATCTCCCCATTCGAGGGCATAAGGTGTTCTTTCACATCAAACGGCATAGGTGGCTTGATTTAGAGACTAATAAGGTAATCTATCGAAACTGGACTTTAGTAGAAAAGGGAACGCGAATGACAGGGGAATTCGCGGCTTTTTTAAAAGAAATCAATCGATACAGCCCCCAATAGTATTGATACGAACAGTTCTTTTTATGGCATAAAGGTTAAAAACCTACTTCGTCAATACCGTGATTACTGAGTGACTTTAAAAGCTGGAACCAAAAATCACATGCAAAAAAGTGGCTTTTATATCCACAGAATCTGGGTGAGCATCCTTCTATTGATGAAACCAGCCTCTCCCATGGCGAGCTCTACACGATCATTACCAATAAAGAGGATAGAGGGAAAAAAGGCGATATTGTGGCCATTGTAGCAGGTACTAAAGCAGAAACAGTAATTTCTGTGCTGAACAGAATCCCGGAAAAACATCGCAGAAAGGTCACCGAAATTACCCTGAATATGGCAGGTAATATGGAGTTGATTTGCAAACGTTGCTTTCCACAGGCAACCAGGGTAACCGATCGTTTTCATGTGCAGCAACTCACTACCGCGGCACTACAGGAAATGCGGATCAAATATAGATGGGAAGCCTTGGATGCTGAAAATGAAGCCATTGAGCGATCCAAAAGAACCGGTAGGCCATTTCAGGCAGAAGTACTCCACAATGGAGACACAATAAAGCAATTAATCGCTCGCAGCAGGTGTGTGCTCTATAAGAAGCCTTCAGATTGGACTGATAGTCAAAAAGAACGTGCTGAGCTCTTATTTGGAAGGTTTCCCGACCTTCAAACTGCATATAAACTGAGTATGAGGCTCAGCCAGATCTTTGAAAACACGAAGGATAAGGTGTTTGCCCTCGCTAATCTGGCCAGGTGGCATGCAAAAGTAAGACAAACGGGCTTCAAAGCCTTTAATACAATTGCAATATCTATATAAAATCATTACACAACAATTCTGAACTACTTTGATAACATATCTACCAATGCTTCCGCTGAATCTTTTAATGCTAAAATAAAATCATCTTTGGGTCAACGACAACTCCGGCCATTCCTCCGCTGGACACTACAAATGTCCCTAAAACCCGGTTTGCACGGTTTGTCAAAATGATCTTAAACTCTTCCCTTAGTTCAATCATATCCGTATTCCAGTGCTATTTTAGGATGTCGTAAGCATTTGTAAAGGAACAAATTTTTGGTCTTTCACTGGCTATAAAATTCGGGTGGTAACTTACCTGGATTTCGGCAACCTGCAGTAATCATAATTGATTATTTTGAAACTGGCTTTGCTTTAAATTTTTCATAATGTCACGTTTTTAACAATCAAATTCCACCTGCAGTAATGAGGAAGTCAAGGGCGACTTTTTCAACCGTTTATATACCCTTTACTACCGGAATGACTTTAGGTAATTTAGCTGCCCGATAAAAACATACATGGAAAAATTATGCGGCCAGGTTCAGGCCAAGGATGCAAATCCGAAAGAAACAGTGCCAAGGTTAAAACTTGAAACTGATTATTTAGGGCGATATTTCCCCTCTTATGATGTTTTCCCTTAAAAGCCCCGGAAAAATCCGACAGCGATGGTCTATTTAGACACCTTGCGGCTCAATACATACTCCCAACCTCCCAAAGGCTGTATATGCAGCGAAGTCGTGATGGATTTTGTACTTTCTTTAATTTACCCCTCCATTGCGAAATATTGAATGACCATGAAGCACTCAAAAAAGAACAGGACGGTTATAAAGAGGTTGAAGTAATTCGCAAGCTGGATAACGGTATGATACAGCGAAATTACCCGCAAATAAAACAGGATATACAGGATATTATCCAATCAGAAATGAAGCGGATGCTGAATGATATTGGGCTAAGCCATTTGGTGGTGAGAAAATGAAGAAAAGTGCCATAAAAATTGACACTAATTAAAATATTAAGTAAGTTTACATCTGCAAAAAGGGATAGACATCATCCCTTTTATCAAACAAAGACTTAAATGATAGGGCAATACGGTTATTTAGAAGACTTTATTAACGGACTGCGTTCAAATGGAAGGTATGCCTTTTCATTGCCCGAAGTACGGAACCAATTTGAACAATCGGATGAAGCAATTAAAAAGGCACTTCAAAGATTGAAGAAGAAGAAAGAAATTGCTTTGATAAGAAATGAATTCTATGTAATAATTACACCAGAATATAGAAGTAAAGGCACCCTTCCTCCATCGTTATTTATTGCAGAGCTAATGAAATTTTTGGGGAAAGATTATTATATAGGTCTGTTGAATGCCGCAGCTTATTATGGAGCTGCACACCAGCAACCTCAATCTTTTTCAGCAATCACAATGAGACCAAGTTTAAGGAATATTAGTAAGGACAACCTAAAAATAAACTTCTACATAAAAAAGGGATGGGATAAAGAAGATATAGTTCAAAAAAAGGTTGATACAGGATATGTAAACGTTTCATCACCGGAATTAACCGCGTTAGATCTTGTATATTATTTTGATCAGGCAGGTGGTCTTAATAGGGTTGCCACAGTGCTAGAAGAACTCAGCGAAAGTATAGATGCTAATAAAATGCTCGATCTAGCAAAACGGTATTCTCCTATAACTGCAGTTCAGCGTTTAGGCTTTTTGCTTGAAGAGATTTTGAGTATACGGGATTTAAGCGATCCAATAAAAGACTACTTAAAAACAGTGAATTATTTTCCGGTATTATTGAGACCGCAAAAGGAAAAGCCCGAGATGATAACCGGTAATGATTGGAAAGTTGTGCAAAATATTGAAATAGAAACAGATTTATGATCCCACAGGCATATATAACAGCATGGCGTAAAAAAGCTCCCTGGCAGGAGGATTTCCAGGTAGAACAAGATCTGGTTACAGAGCGGGCTTTAATGGAGATATATAATGATCAATATTTAAAAGAGAGATTAGCATTTAGAGGAGGTACCGCATTACACAAATTATATCTGTCACCCGCTGCAAGGTATTCTGAAGACATAGATTTAGTGCAAATTACAGGAGAGCCATTCGGGCCAATTATGGATAGGCTTCGTGATGTATTATCTTTTTTGGGCGACCAACCAATACGTAAACAGAAAAAACATAATAACACATTGGTATACCGCTTTGATTCAGAAGGCGGAATTCCATTAAGATTAAAAATTGAAGTTAATTGCCGTGAGCATCATACTATTTATGGCATTAAGGAAGTAAAATATGTAATGCAATCTGAATGGTTTACTTCTGAGGCTCTAATACCAACTTATGAGTGGAATTGCAACTTAAAAGTGGAGACCTTTTATGCGACTAATAAGTTGGTTGTTTTATAAAATATTTCCATTTCATTTGGGGTCCTGTCGCCTAATGCAGTATGTATTCTTTTCGCATGGTAAAATCCTTCGATATATCTAAAGATTTCTATTTTGGCATCTTCTCTATTAGCAAATTTTCTATGATAAATCAATTCACATTTTAGCGTCTTGGGGTAAATTAAAAGAAGGTACAAAAAGCGCCACGACTTCAGGAAGCGCCCCAAAAAAGCCAGCTTAAAAAATTATATATTTGATGTCAACCAATGACCAAAATCTTTAATATTATCGAACAACATATCCGGATGTAATTTTTTTAATTTTTCAGGTTCTGCTGTTTCTGCCCAAGCTGCTGCAACTACTGGAACGCCCACTTTGTTGCTTGCCGTGATATCACTCGGCGCGTCCCCCACGTATATAACCTCATTTTTTTGTATATCCTTGAACAGATCTAAAATGTTTTGAATACCTTCCGCTTTGCGTGGCCCACTGGATATTCCAGTCTCGATTGCTTCAAAATATTCAGCAAGGCCAAATTGTTTCAATGAGATTTCCGTGCTATGCTTTCCCTTACCGGTTACCATCGCAATTCTTACCGATCTATTTTTTAAAGTGATCAGCAGATCTTCGATACCTTCAAAAGGAACGGGGCACATAGCATGCAGCTCGCTGTAGAACTCCAGATATTTAGAAATACCTTTTTCATAATAACCAGGTGCCAGTGCCATGATGGTTCCCTCTTCCGAGGGCCCGAATGTTTCGATAATTTCTTCGTCTGACAAGGTGCGCTTAATAAGAGGCTCTATAGACTTTCTAAAGGCAGATATGCATAATGGTAGTGTATTGCCTAGTGTACCATCAAGGTCAAAAACTACAGCTTTAATTTTATTCATTTCAATCATAACGAATGTAGTCAGACTTTGGAGTTGTTTTTTCTGATTACCTTACATGGGTTACCGAATGCCACAGAGTTTTCAGGTATGGAACGGGTAACCAAGCTTCCTGCCCCGATCACAGAGTTCTTTCCAATGGTTACTCCGGGTAAAATGGTCACGCCACCACCGATCCACACATTATCCTCTATTTTGACAGGAAGCGCATATGTCCGGAAATAGGGAATTTCATCTGTTTCCTTCCAGTCTTTAACCAGCCTTTCATAAGTCTCTACCGGATGGGTAGCTGTATAAATCTGTACATTTGAGGCAATCATTACGTTGTTGCCAATTTCGATTCTGTTGCAGTCAACGAACGTGCAATTCATATTTATAATCACATTGTTGCCGATCGATATATGCCTGCCATAATCACAATAGAACGGGGTGTCAATGTTAACATTTTGGCCCCGACTTCCAAAAAGATCTATCAACAGCTCATTTTTTCTTATAAGATCTGTGCCTGATGTATTGTTATAATCTTTGGTAAGACCTCTTGCCCGGTGAATTATATTTTGTATTTCAGTATCCGATGTATTAAAAATTTCACCGTCTAGGCACTTTTGAATTTCAGATTTCATAGTTTTTTTAATTGGCCTTCATTTTAAAGAAGGAAAAAATAGTTACACCATCATTTTAATTTTTACTATGGATTAAAACGCCCCTGTGCCTTAGATATTTGTAAAGGGTCATTTTAGAGATCAGCAGTTCTTTTGCAATTTCATTCACTCCCAATTTCCGTTCATTATATAGCGTTTGCGCAAGCATAGCCGTGCGTTCGGCCTCTTTAGACAGGCCTCTGCTTCTGCCGCCTTTCCTTCCCCGAGCCCTGGCTGCTTCCAAACCCGACTTTGTTCTTTCCCTGATCAAGTCCCTTTCAAATTCGGAAAGGCATGCAAAAATATTAAAAATAAGCCTTCCCTGGGCAGTGGTTGTGTCAATGGGATCATTCAATGAAATTAAACCAACGCTTTTTTTCTCAAAATCAGAAGTCATTTCTAACAGATGTTTTAAGGATCGGCCGAGCCGGTCCAGCTTATATATATAAATGACATCGCCCTTTCGCAAGATTTGTTGCATGGCCAGAAGTTCGGGGCGTTCTGATTTTACGCCCGATGCTTTTTCCTGAAATATCTGTTCGCACCCGGCTTTGTTCAAGGCGTCCAGCTGCATTTCCAAATTCTGGTCCTGGGTAGAGACCCTGGCGTATCCGATTTTCAATTCTGTATAGTTTTATCTGTTGATGGGTTCAAATTTAATATACTTTGATTGCTATACAAGTTTTATTTACTATTTTGGTTCATATAGACTTACTTCTAATATTTAGTCGGGTCTTTTTATGGCTATTGGATCTGTACAAGTTGAGCAACGTTTGTATGTACAGTAAAATCTTGAAAAAAAAGCAAAACCTATAATCTTCATTTGTTGCCCTAACCTCTATGTATGCCTAGAAAAGATTACCTGTCTGCCGAAGCAAGACACCTGTTTGATCATCCCCCAACTCTTTCGGGGGAACAACGCCAGATATTTTTACAGGCACCTGTCTGGGCAATGGAATATGTCAAGGGTTTGTTGACCCCTTCTAATAAGGTAGGCTTTATTTTGCAGGTTGGTTATTTTAGGATAGTCAGTCGCTTCTTCGTTTCCAGCCGGTTTCATCAGTCGGATGTTGATTTTGTAGCCGCTAGAATTTCGGTGGATGTCAATGCGGTAAATATGGATGATTACCAGGGCAACACTTTCCGGCGCCATCAGGACGATATACTGAGCTACTTTGGATTTTCGCCTTTTACCAAATATTCAGGTGAAGCCTTACTGCAGGAAGCCGAACGGTTGGCACATGTACAGACCAGGCCGCACCTGATCTTTGGCGGAATGGTCGGTTTCCTTCAGGAACACCATATAGAAATACCTACCTATCAGGCGATACGTACCATTCTTGAAAAAGCGCTTGACAATTTTGAACGTGATCTGGAATCTATACTTTCCCGGAATCTGACAGAAGAAGATATCCTTTTATTGGATAAGCTCTTGCGGGAACACTCTTCATACCAGGAAGATTCCAAAGCCCATTTAAAAATCAAGCGCTATGAAATCACTTTTTTCAAAAGGATCTCCCAATCGATGGAAGTCAAACAAATCCGTGAGCGGGTGCAGAACTTTGGGCACTTGAAGAGAATGTACATGCAATTGGTACGGGTGGCCAAACGCTTAAAGCTTTCAGATGCGGCCATCCAGTTTTATGCGGAATACGTCATCAATAACCAGATCCCCCAGGTCGCTAACCGAACTACCATCCGCTATTTATTATTGATCTCTTTCATTATCCACCAATACTATTTATTGGGAGACGCCCTTATCCTGACCTTGAACAGTGCCGTTACCAATTATATAAACGGTTGCGAAAACCTGGTCAAACAGGAGCTGTACCAAAATCGGATGCAGACCGCCCAATTGGTGAGCGGTGTCGCACATCGGAGCGTGACCCATATTGATGTACTGACAACTATTGAAAAAATTATCGCGGATACAGCGATAGGGCCGGCAGAAAAGATCAGTACCATTGACCAATTGCTAAAAAAGAAACGTTTATCCAAAAAATTGCTTCAAGAGGACGAACAACGCCTGAAATCCTTAAGGGAAGTCAATCAAAAAGTACACGATCGGGAAGATTATTACTTCTCCCTTGAGAAAAACTCTTCAAAACTCAGCCTGAAGGTCGGTGACATTTTAAAAGTATTGGTTGCGGGAAATTCCTCTTCGGGAAAAGATACCCTTTCTGCATTGCTTTATTACCAGAACAAAAATGGGTCCGTTATTTCAAGCGGGGCTGTACCTACCGGCTTCCTTGGGATGGAGGAACAGCAGCGTGTGCTCACCCCCGAAGGCAAGCTGCGTACAGGTCTGTATAAAGTATTCCTTTTTAAGGAGATACGTGATGCCATTAAATCAGGTGCCCTGGCAATAGAATCTTCTTATGACTACCGTTCATTCGAAGAGTATGTCATCCCTGCCAGTGTGTGGCAAAAAGAAAAAAATTACTTGATCGGACAGGCGGGCATAACAGCCCATTCAAATCCAAGGGCAACCCTGCTCGGGTTGAATGAAAAACTAAACGCACAGATCAAAAAAACGAACGGTCAGCTTAACGAAAACAAACAGGTATATTTTGATGCCGCAGGTGATTGGCACCTGTCCAAAGATAAACGGACCGAAGAGGAGCGTGATTTTGATTCGCTTTATCCCCAAGAGTATATTATCCCGTTGTTGGAAGTGCTTACCACCGTAGAAAATATCTGCGGCTTTACTTCTGTCTTTGATCATCACGGAATAGACTATGTGCCTAAGCGTCCGGAACAAAAACTATTTTTTGCAGCTATTCTAGGATTTGGGTGCAACATCGGTATCCGTAAATTTTCGTTTATGTCAAAAGGTATCCGAACCAGTTCACTGGAAACTACGGCACTTCATTATTTTTCACCGGAAGCTTTGATCCAGGCAAATGATAAACTCCTTTCTTTCAGTAACGCTTTACCTCTTACCTCACATTTCCGAAAGGAGGAAGATTTCGTCCATACCTCTAGTGACGGACAAAAGTTTGATGTATCGGTTGCTTCTCTGGTAGCATCGCCTTCGTTTAAATACTTTGGCAATGGCAGAGGCGTGACATTGTATTCTTTTTTGGATGAATCCGGCCAGCTGTTCTACTCGACCGTGTTCAGTGCGGCCGAACCGGAATCCCATTATGTCCTGGATGGATTGACACATAACGAGGTGATTGTGCCAAGCGCGCACTCAACGGACACCCATGGCTTTAGTGAACCGGTGTTCGCCGTAACCGGTCTTTTGGGTGTCGAGTTCCGTCCGAGGTTTGCGCGCTTCCATCACCAGCAGCTATATTCCATCGATGAAGTCCGCACTTACAAAGAACAGGGGCTTAAGATCGTTCCCGATCTTAAGATCAATCTGGAACATCTGGAAAACAATTGGGACGAAATATTAAGGTTGGTCTGCACCATCAAGTTGGGATACTCAAAAGCATCGACGTTATTTAGACGGCTAAATTCCTATTCAAAGCAGCACCCTTTATATAAGGCGTTAAAAGATCTGGGGAGGTTATATAAAACGACTTATATCTATCAATACATGGACGATGAGTTGATCCGTAAAACGGTATCCGGATCGCTTTCTAAAATTGAAAGCAGCAATAACTTTTCTAAGGCCATCACCATCGGCAATAACCAGGAACTTATCTGGGCTACCCGGAAAGAACAGTTGATTGCCGAGGGCTGCAAGAGGTTAATCGCAAATGCCGTTAATGCGTATAATCTGTTGTTGCTATCAGAAAAGTTATCGCTGACCACCTCTGAGGAAGAAAGGCAAATTTTATTAAAGAAGATTATCCGTACATCTACCCAAAGTTGGGCACATATAAACCTGGTAGGCGAATACGATTTTTCGGATGGCAAAGATTACAAGACTTTTGATCTGGACACCCTAATGGAGTTGATCCTAAAGCCTGAGAATTGAATATCCTTGGGAAATGGTCAGGGAAATTTTCTACAGCGAAGTCGTGGCGCTTTTTGTACTTTCTTTTAATTTACCCCCATATGGGTTCTCTTGCGGTTCAAAAACACGAAAACCTCCCCACTGGTGGTGCCAAGCCCTAGCTCTGCGGAAACAAGTCCACATAGTCCGTCAA
>NZ_JBEONS010000040.1:0-21388 GCF_040544395.1 Pedobacter sp. CG_S7
AGGGAGTTTCCCACATTCCCACACCTCAAGCAACAATAACAATATTAATAATTAACATTGTAAGAATTATTGTCCTAACAATAGGGAGTACTATAGTCTATCTGATAATAGTCTGCAACTAATTTGCCCAGTATAAAGCTTACTGCTTCCCCTTCCTGCTCGAAAGGGTCATCACTTTTTTCATCTTCACCGGTACTTCTTTGATTTTCAAAGTCTTTTTGAACGAGTTCCCGATCTGTTTCATCTAACAGGTCTTTGGCCTCAAAACTGAAAGTCCTTTTTAAAGTTAACTCCCCATCCTCACGCAGTTTTTCCTTCACCCAATCTGGGCCGGCTTCAACAGTATATTCCAGTAAAAGTAGACTATTCGACGCATAAATTCTGATCATTACCGTGTTTGATTTTATAAATCAGTTCAATCAAACATAAAGGAAATAACAATACCCAGCAAGAGCGCCTTATATAGTTGCCACGCTGGCATTGAATCATATTTCTGCCTGCTCGCTGAACAGAAGATTTGGGTCTCGTCTCCGTTGATTGATAGCGGTAGCCAAACTCACTAAGGCACCGCTCTGTACTAATAAACGAAATGGTGAGGGACTTTATTTTAATGACACTCTTTCGCGACTTTGTTTTTTAATGTTTTTTCAACTTAATTCTCGAGATGGTCACCACTAAACGCTTTTCATAACTATTGTTCAAAGCGCTTTCTGTGTTTAAAATTATGGTTTAAATTCTTTCTAGAAATTTATTAACCAAGATATGGCTGACGTTGAAAAATATTAAAATTGCATTCTATTTTATTTTCTGTACCTGGCATACACCTAAGTTTATGATTTACAGCGTGTTTTACTTTCTGTAGAAAAATATAATAACTCTTTGATATTCAGTTTATTATATTTATAATAATTTGTACCTATATCGTACCCAAAAGCTTGTAACGTATTGATACACAGTGAATTTCTATTTTCTGTATCGGAAAATACATGCAATAACTTCATCCCCAATGTGGATTGATAATCGGGGTCTATATTAAGGATTCTACTGTCATTGTCCATGCTTGACAAGTTTAAGGGTGCGAATTTTTTTTCTTAGGGAAATAATCCAAATCATCATTATAATAAATACTATTGGCTCAATAATTACGAAAATCTATATGTTAATCTCCTCGTAAGACATCCCGAAAAATTTCGCAGCGTTACGCAATATTTGAACGCAAGGCTGAAATAGACTCTCTAGAAAAGGAGTGAGTTTGTTGATTAATTTCATTTTTAATAATTTATATCTATATGCAACTGACGTCACACTTGCTTTAGTTTATATTTGTATTTTTCATCTTCACATAAAATGAAAAATCCTTATCTAGTTTTTCTAAGTAGTTTTTAACCTCGGAATCCATGTGATAACCATCTAGAACCTCCTTATCAGCAATAATAATTGTGTTTTTTCGAGATCGGCTAGTAGCCACATTGAACAGTCTCTTTTCTATTGACCGATAATAACTTGCATTTGGAACAATGAAAATACATATATCCGTGGTTAAACCCTGAACTCGCGCAACAGTATCTACCAAAATGTTCTTTCGATTTCCAAAGGATTGATAAATATGTTTGTGTAATATTTTGGTCGTTTGAACGAAATGAGTTAAAACAGCAATGTTTAATTTATGATCAATGGATATTAAATAATTGATAAGATCAAGTGTAATTAGTACCGCATTTGTGGGTTTCAGATCATCTATTTCTAAATCAGTTTTAATTAATGTCGGTCCACCAGCCTGGTGAAAATATCTACCCGCCCCATTTACGCCCACTTCTAGTGGTTGCTTTAAAAGCGTTAGTGATTTAGAGGTTAGATTATTAGAATAAAATAGACCGGTATAATATGCAGCTCTATCTGTTAGTCTAAATGTTTCTGTCAGTTGGAAAATTGGCAATTTAGATAAATCTATCAACGCTGCCAACCCATTAACTAAATACCCATAATTCTTTTTTACGAGCTGGTCTTCGTTTACCGCAACAACTGGTGGCAATTGTTTGGTATCACCAATCCAAATATTCTTTTTACCTAACATTCTAGCTGCTGCAAACATTGCTAATAATGCCTGGCTTGCTTCGTCAACAATTACATAATCAAACGGTGGATTATTAACATATTGACTAGCTTGGCCGCTTACAATGTAAAATGTCGATAATATTAGCTTTCCTGGCTGTGGGCTAATTTCCTTTGCTGGTTGTAGATTTTCAATTGCAATCAACTCGTCAAGTGAAAGTTTAGTTTTAAGAACTAGATTTTCTAATAACATGCTATTTAATGCAGGTTTTTCAGCTATTTCTATTAACGCTCTGTTAGTTAAAGCAGTTACTAGCACGGACATACCTTCAGTGCATAACTTTGCACATATCTCTGCGATGAGATGTGTTTTTCCAGTACCAGGAGGGCCCTGAACAATTAAAGTATTTTGAAGTAGCAATTGAGCCAGCAGGTAATCTTTAGTATTTTTTTTATTATCAAGTAGTACTGGCTTCCAATTTGAATAATGAAAATCTTGATCCAGAATGTTTTTCACTGCTTCATCACTCTCATTGTTAACAATATTTTGAAGATTTTTTAAATATTCTATTGGCGGTTTGTTGGGGCCTAAAATCAAAATTATACCATCTGCATTCTGAATATTGTTAGCAAATTCTATTTCCATTCCTCGAAAGGCACAAATACTAAAGTCATTTTCAGTAGATGGCGCATGCCAAATACATATAATTTCTGTACAGTTTGTTTGGGATCTGATTAAATCGCCATAAGTTTTTCTTCCCCAATTTCTATAATTACGTAAGTCTTTCGGGACAGTAAAACAATTCAAATATTCGCGCTGCCTTGGAACACCACGTCTATTTGAAAATTTTAGAATCATTTCTCCATCCCGAAATTTAAGAAATTGCGCAACAAATAATTCCTCACGTTCATGTAATAGGAAAAGCGCAGAAGTATTTAACTTTTGATTGAACGTTTCGGTTTGTGCTTTTAATTCTTCGCCTAAAAATTGCCAATGCTGTTGCCTTTCGTAAGTCATTAATGCATCAGTTCTTTAACATCACCACCAGTTTCTACAATTCCAGTCGCCCCATTAAAAATATAAATTTCAGAACTATTAGCTGCAGTAAAATTCGGTGAATCCAGCTGGAAATAAACATTTTTGACAAATCTAAACACCTCTGCAAACTTTACTAATGCATCAAAAGAAAATGTGGAGGTTTCAAATTGAACGTGAAATTGGGAGTTAGCACGTAATAGGCCCTCAATGTTTAACACTTCTAGGTTTTGGTTTCCTCTATGAACCCAAAACATCGCGTTCGGTTTACATAATTGTAACCATTCGTTAGGTCTGATATTGAACTTATAACTGGAATTTTTGTAGCTCTTCACGACCAAGGGACATTCTACACTGTCCTTATAAACCCCATTTATCACAGAATTATTCTCACTTGTACCAGTAAATTCATAACCTTCGCTTAATAGCCGTTTGTAAACTAATTCCCGTGCAACCCTATTTTCTTCATTCTTGCCTTTTTGCTCCAAATGCTTGCTAGATGGAAAACTAATATTCTCTTCCATCAGCCCATTATGATGATCTGATAAAATTTGTTTCAATTGTTCTATTGAGATATTATTTTCATGTAACAGTTCTGACAATTCATTCTGAATTATCGGGGTTAAATTTCTTGAATATTTTTCACTGAATGCCTGAGACTGTTTAATTGCTTTCTCCGGGATAATTGAGTAATCTATTCCGACCTGAGTGAGCCAGTCTTTGAATTCCTCAATCGTCGACTGAAGTGCTAATCGAATTTCCTCTTCTTCATCTTTTATTCCAAGAAGGTTTGCTATTTCAGGGATAAGTGAATATAACGTCATCGGAGAGTTCCATTTACCAACAAAATAAATATTATTTCTCTCAATAAAGGTTTTGACGCTTGGACCTTTAATTTTCTCTGATTGGTAAACAAACGCTAAAGATATTTCAGTACATTCATAAAGATGAGTGAGGGACAAGATATTTGTCATTTCTTTGAATACATCCTCAAAGTTGGCAGATTCTTTTGTTGCCACTATTAAAGAAATGTATGGTGCAATCGCCTGTAATTTCAACTTTAATTGATTTTCTTCAATAGGTGAAATTATCCGAGGTAAAAAATCATCGATAATTTGGACGCCAAATAATCTGAAAAGTTCATCGATATTGCTATCTCCCATATTGCTATCAGGGAGATACACGGTTTTCATCTCCTGGGCTTCAACTGTAAATTTGGGAACCTTTATATAAAAAAGTTCAGCTGCTAATTCAAATGATCCTTGTTTTGATAAAATTGGAACATTCAATGCCCAATCTTGCAATTGTTTTTTCTTCTTATTTGTGTATTTAGGTATTTCTGAAGCAATTTTGGTATATATTAATCCAACCTGTTTCTTGTTTTTTGATTGTTGCTCTGCCTTATAATCTTTGGAAATTCCCTCTAATACAACTAGATAATCCTCTAATTCTAATTTTTGCTTCAAACGAAGAATCTCATTCCATTCGGCAGGTAATAGTCCTTCGTAACTTAACACCGGGAGAAAATCACCTGCAATTTTCATTATTTCATCGTCGTTGATAAATGTTTCACTAGCTAATTTACAAAGGCCTAATGTGGTAGGAATAACGGGCATATTGTCAATGACCCATTTATTGTAGCTTTCTTTTCGGTTATGTGGTTCCGAATTATCACCCCAATAACCGTGAAATCCTTGGTTAAACTTCGATAAATCCAATTGTTGCAAAACTTGCTTCCAGAATATCTTAGAAAAATCAAAATCTTCCGCTAGTTCAATAAACGATATTTTGTTAATGTTATAATAGTTGAAGGTTACATGATAGGAATCTTGTGTGTACCAAGGATGATAATCCATTCCTTTATGTTGATCAAAGAATTTCACATTACACTCTCCGCTATTAGAACGAGATAGCCACTTATGCTCCTTGTAATCTATATTTTCAGCCACCCCGATTTTAATGAAGAAGTCTCTCCATAAGATTTTCGAAGAACCATCTACACAATACATTTCAGATATATAGAAGTCTTCCTTATTGTAAAAGCTCTCAATCTCAACCCTTGGATTATAATAATCAGGTAAATAGCAGTTAACTGCTGATACTATCCTTCTCCCTCCTTTTGTTAATAATTTAAGATGTTGGAGTTTTTCATAGTGCCCATCGCTCAACTCGCCCTTTTGATGTAGTTCAAATAAAAAATTTGTAGTTTCAAACCAATTACTGCCAGTAATATAAGTTGCTATATTATTAATGATTTCACGTTCGACATAGGCTATATCTGATGGTTCTTCGATACCCAGCTTTTCTAACCACAATTTTAAATCAGGATTTTTAACAATATCTCTGTACACCGACTCGAGAATAACTGCGCCTTGTTTGCCGTGAGATGTGATGAATTCTTTTGTTGGAAAACAAACTTCCTTCGGTGCTTTTAGTTTTCTCCCTTTAGCAAAAATGAAAGGCAGGTCTTTCAATTTGTTATGAAAGTCATGGTCATTGAATTTAAAGAAGAATTCTATTAAAGCATAATTGTCTTGAACCTGAAAATTGCGTTTAAATACTGGTGATTTCAAAAAAGGCACAATTCCTTCTTCATCAAAATCTATAGCTCCAATCTTTTTCAGTTTATACCTCTTAAATAGATTTGAGTTTGCAAATTGAAGTATAGCTTTGTCCTTGTTTTCTTTTTCAGCTATATACTCGCAGATTATTTCTGACAAGAAATTTAAGTCAGACAAACTAGAGTTATCGATAATTATTTCTGAAACTTTTTTTAAACCCTGAGCTGTTGGAACAAACTCTTTAGTTCTGATCGCATTGCCAAATGATAAATTGAAGCACTTTTTTAAGGGATTTCCGTTTTGAACAAATTTTTCCGGCAGAATACTTAAAATAGAGCGTTCGAATTTTGAAGAAGCTAAAACCGCAATCCAGTCGATAATTTTTTCAGCAATCACTTCCATTAGCCATTGATTCCATGCTCGGTCCTCATGTAAACCTTCCCTAGCTGCTGTCGTTAGAAAATTACCGTTAACCAGAAACGGAAAATTAAATTGACTTACTTTGGTAGGTAGGTAAGTGAATATTAAGCTTTCAGAAGACATTAGCTGCTTTATTTGCTCATTTTCTACCTTAGCTGCAAATGATATTTCCGTAAAATTGGCAGCTTTAAGTTTTTCCGGAGTTTTAGGGTCTGATTTTATTGCTAGTTTTGTTTGAGAATCGATTTCAATCTGCTCAAAAGTCTTTATGACCCAGGCACTGATTTCTTTACTGTCTTTAAAAAGAACAACTTCGTTAAACAATGTGCTCTTAAAAATGATTTTCTTCTCAACATACAAGAGTTCATTTCCATTTTTTGAAATGGAAATTTTATTAATTTTCCTTAAGAATAGTAGGATTTGGCCGTTTCCAACTAACTCCTCTAGATCTTTATAAAATGAATTAGTCTCTTCAAATTCTAAGACAGTAGTTACCGTAAATTGGTTCTTTATAAGACTTTTTTGTACAGGGATTGAAAGTTCGGCTAGTTCAGTCCAGATAGGAATGATTTGCCAAGGTACCATTGTTTTATGTGCATCTTTATCAAAGCGAAATTGATACCCGCCGGAGAATATAGTTACTCGTTTCGATTTGCCGAAAACCGATTTAAATCCGATGCCTTTGTAGCCTGTTTTATTTTCATCTGATTTTTTAGTACTTGAACCGGCACTTGTAATTGCGATTATATCACGTTCTTCAAAAGGTAAACCATTATGAGAGATTATGATGCAATGATCGAAAAATTCAAAATGAACTGTATTATTTGCATCAACAGCTGCGTCATCTGCATTTTGAATTAATTCATATGCAAATCGCTGGCTTTCAGAATAGATATCAGTTGATACAATGTCAAGTAGGTTTGCTGCGTCCTCAGCTTGACTTGGGTAGTTATAGGTGGACTTCTCTTGGAATAAATTTGAAATGAATTCTTGTTGTGACATAGGAGCGTTAATTTGTTTCTTGGAATGTACTTGCTGTTTAATTGTTAATTAGTATGAAATAACTTTTGGTTAATCTACAAAAAATATATTATTATACTTGTCCATGCTTACATCTCTTTGTTTAGTTACTTAAGTCCCTCTGTCATAAATCATTATTTTAAATATTTTTAAATCTTGATCAATATACTTTTTACACTTTCCATTTACTGTACAAAGTGTAATGGAATCCTTCCATACTCTCTGTTATTTGTGGTTGTTAATCAAATACTTAGCAATATGGAAGATCTAATGTTCACATCATTAAAAAAAGAGGAACTATCTACAATCATCGAGCATAGCATTAGAAAGGTGCTATCCGAAAGTCCTCCCTCAAAAACTGAGGCCAGTCCCAATGATCTCTCGCAAAGGCAACCGTCTATGCGCTAAGTTCCTGGGGCCGCATACCAGTTTTAAAAAAGTCTAAACGGCTTTACTTTTCAAGAAGCCAATTATTAGACTGGGTAAAAACTGGGCGTAAGAAAACTGTTGAGGAGATATAACAGGAAGCTGAGCAATATTCCTTAAAAGATAGGTACACCACGTACAAGTGAAATAAAAAAGGCGAAAACACAGCCATGTTTCCGCCTCATATTTTCACAGATGGGTACCGCTGCTTACAACCTAAAGGTACCGTTTTAAATTATTCATTCAAAATTGATTTAAATGGAAACCAACCACCAACATTCAAATAGTAATAATTCGATGTTTGAGGTCAGAACAGCAAATCAAGTCTTAAAAGACGCTGCTAATCTGCCTGATCCTATCGAGCTTTTCTCACCGCTCATCATCCAAGGCGAATTAATCATCCTTTTTGCAGATACTGGTATAGGGAAAACCGCACTCATTGTTCAAGTCGGAATCCAAATTGCTAAAGCCGATTGGATTGTATTTTACATAGACCTGGAGTTATCAGACAAGCAATTCGAAAAACGCTACCGAAATCCAGATGGTGTCCACTTCCAATTTCCACAAACATTTTTCAGAGCAAGTTACGCTTCGTTAAGAACGATGCCTGAAATGGAATATGAGAAGTTTTTCATCAAATCCTTAAAGGACAGCATAAGCCAAACCCAAGCCAGTGTGATCATCATAGATAACATGACCAAAGTTGTCTCAGGTGATACTGATTCTGCAAAAAACACGATCCCCATCATGAATAGCCTGAGTGAATTGAAATCTGCCTAGGGCTTAACTTTCATCATTCTGGAGCATAATAAGAAAGTAGATGATTGGCGGCCGATTAATCTAAATGATCTGCAAGGGTCAAAGATGAAGTCAAATTTTGCGGATTCAGTCTTTACTATTGGCAGGAGTGCTAATGATAAAAACATCCGGTACATCGAGGTGTACGAATGGGACGAGAAACACAATCTAAATAAAGCAACTATGAAGACTGCAATTGAAATCAACCAAATCCAAATCCATGATTATTTAAAAACTAGACGAATATATCCTGCAAGACGCTACTGCGGTTATTCCATGTACCATTCTTCTTTTAGGGAAGAAAGAACGCCATCCTTTAAGTAAGTGAGGTTAAAAACCTATGGATAGATTACGGTACTGGTGATGGTGGTACGTTAATCGACCTGGTCCTAAAAATGACCCCTGGTTTTAATGTTTCCTGTGCAATGGCAGAAATTGAAGCAGCGATGTTGACCGATCGCATCTTTTCTTTTCATCAGCCTATGCCAGTACAATCGGCACTTGAAAAATCGCTTTCAGTCAATGGAATTGCAACAATAAAGTTGACATTCGGTTAAGCTGCAATATTTTGTTTATTTAAGTTTCTTCCAAATTCTACTGGGGACAAGGACCCCAGGGCAGAATGTAGCCTTTTACGGTTATACCAAGTCTCTATATATTCAAAAACGATGAGTGCTGCTTGCTCTTTGTCTGCGAACTTATGCTGGTATACGCACTCAGCTTTAAGTTTAGTTCTAGGGATAAGTTGGTTTTCATTATCATTAAATATCTTTTCCTATTCGCCAAAATATTATATTGCACAATGAATAATTGGGATGACCTTCAGAAAGTGCTTGTGGCGTTTCGCGATGAAAGAGATTGGGAACAATTTCATAATTCGAAAGATTTGGCTTTAGCCTTATCTATCGAGGCAGCTGAACTAAATGAATTATTTCTTTGGAAAAAATCGGAAGAAGCCAACGTTGAAAAAGTTAAGGATGAATTGGCCGATGTACTAGCATACGCATTGTTATTGGCGGATAAGTACAAATTTGATGTCAATGAAATTGTAATGAATAAAATTAGAAAGAACGCTGAAAAATATCCTGCAGATAAGTCAAAAGGTACTTCTAAAAAGTATAACGAACTATGAGTTGGTCATTTGATTTATCAATTGAAGTCTCTGAGCAATACGATTTTAGCAAAAAGGCTTTAGGTATAATTGAACAAAACACATGGGTGAAGAACCAATGGCCTTTGGTCTATTTTATTCAAAATGAAGTAAATAAGGTAGCTTATGTAGGTGAATCTACCAATGCATCGCATAGATTTAGAAACCATTTAGCGAAACCCAAGAAGGCTGATGTTTTCAATAAAATATCGATCATTGGAAGTGATAAATTTAATAAATCTGCTACGCTAGATATCGAATCAAACTTAATTCAATACCTTACTGCAGAAGGTACTTATGCTTTACAGAACGGCAACTTCGGATTAATCAATCATAGCTATTATCAACAGGATCTTTACAAAGACCTGTTTAAGGAAATTTGGCTGAAGCTTTTGGCAAAAAAGGTAGTTAGTAAATCGCTAAAGGAGATTGAAAATTCTGAACTTTTCAAATATTCTCCCTATAAAGCATTAAATGAAGATCAATACAATTCAGTCCTGGAAATTCTACAAGGCCTAACGCGGAAAGGATCAAATAAGATTTTCATAAGTGGAAGTGCGGGAACCGGTAAGACTATTTTAGCAACTTATTTAGTCAAGCTATTAAATTCTGACGTCGACGAGTCATACGAAGAATACAATGATGACGAATTAAAAGAAATAAAATACATAAATGCTTTTCAAGCTAAGTATCCGCAAGCAAAAATCGGCTTAGTTATCGCTATGACCTCACTAAGAGAGTCCTTGGCCAGCGTCTTTAAAAAGATACCTGGATTAAAAGCTTCCATGATTCTAAATCCCTCAGATACCTTTAGGTCTGCCGAGTTATACGATCTATTAATTGTAGACGAAGCACACCGGTTAAGGCAATTTCGGAATATCAGTTGGATGGGTGCTTTTAGAAAAAACAATCAAAAGCTTGGTTTAGACGACACGGGAAATGAATTAGATTGGATTATCGCGAACAGTAAAAACCAGATTTTCTTTTACGATGCTGCTCAATCTGTTAAGCCTTCTGATATTAATGCTGAGGCGTTTGATAATTTACTAAATGATGAGGAGACATTGAAACTCGAACTTAAATCTCAAATGAGAGTAAAAGGAGGTAATAACTATATCAGATTCGTCGATGAATTGTTGCAAGTTAAACGAACTGAAACATCAAAATACGAGCCGACAGACTATGATTTGATGGTTTTCGATTCCTTGAAGACTATGTATAATCAACTAGGTGAAAAGGAAGAAAAATACGGTCTTTGCAGACTTGTAGCTGGTTATTCCTGGCCATGGCTGTCTAAAGAAAATAAAGATGCTATTGATATTAGAATTGATGATTTAGATTTTCAATGGAACCAAACTGATAAAGATTGGATCAATTCTTCAAATGCATTTCAGGAGATCGGATGTATTCATACCACACAGGGGGTACGATTTAAATTATACTGGGGTGATTTTCGGGAAGGAAATAACATATAACAAACTGACTGATTGTATTGAAATAGATCGGGATATGTATTTTGATAAGAATGGTAAAAATGGCATAGCAAATATCAGTCACTTAAAATCTTATATCATGAATATCTATAAAAACGATTATGTATAGGGGCATAAAAGGGGCTTTTGTTTATGCCTGCAATAAAGATTTAAACGAGTATTTTAAAAAACATATTAAAACATATAAAGCGGAAGTTCCCTTTCGAATACTGCCATTCAATGAGATTAACCCTTATGTAAACGCTATTCCCTTGGTTGATATTTCGGCTGCTGCCGGTGGATTTAGTGATTTGCAGATTCATGAGAATTTTGATTGGGTTGAACTCCCATTTAACATCTCAGCAAAAAAAGGCTACTTCATATGTAAGGTAGTTGGTGAATCCATGAATAAAAAAATACCAAATGGTGCTTACTGTCTCTTTAGGCAAGATGAGGGGGGAACTAGAAATGGTAAAACAGTGCTCGTAGAAAGCACACATGTTCAGGACAGTGACTTTGGTTCAGGATATACGGTTAAGGAATATCATAGAGAAAAGAAAATGAATGAAGATGGTTGGAATCATCAGTCCATTACATTAAAGCCGTTATCAACAGATGCTAACTTTGAGAATATAGAATTGTCTGGAGACAAACTCAATAGTTTCAAAGTAGTCGGGATTTTTGAGCGGGTTATAAATTAAAAACATTAAGAAGATGCTATGCCTTTACAAGAAGGAATCTACGAACAACTAATTACCAAGATTGTCAGCAATAAACTCGCGAATCTCAAAGAAGACACCTTTTTTGTCAGTAGTGTGGCCTTAGATAAAGACGAGGCCTCTAGGTATTTAAGTCAATATCTTTCTGAAACCATCAATTTCGCCTTAAACGCTATAAAAGGTGAGGGCGACATCCTTAAAAAAATAGACATATCGAATCAAATCGTACAGGTTCTTATTCGTGAACTTCCAGATTTAATGCTAACAGAAAATCTCATTGAAAATGAAGGCAAACTTTTACAGGCGGTATTTAATAAAATAGATTTTCCTTATCCAAATCTTACAGAACGGATTAAACAGATTATGCCTTATACCCGGCTAAGCCAAAGTGAGCTTTTCACAGGCAGCAACTCGGGAATATCTTTAGAAAGCGAAATCAAAAAAGAAATCCTATCCTCCAACGAGATCTGTTGGTTAGTGAGCTTTATAAAATTCTCTGGCATCCGAATCTTTAAGCAAGAATTGGAGGAATTTACCAATAGTGGGAGGAAACTGAGAATTATAACAACCACCTATATGGGGGCAACGGATGTAAAGGCAATAGAGTTTCTAGCCGGATTAAAAAACACCGACATTAAGGTGTCATACAATACGGCGCATGAACGCTTACATGCCAAGGCTTATTTGTTTCTCAGGGATTCTAGTTTTGATACCGGGTATATTGGTTCTTCTAATATTTCCAGATCCGCATTAACGAATGGGTTGGAATGGAACTTGAAAGTCACCACCAAAGAAGTTGGCCATATCATTGATAAGTTTAAAAAGACCTTTGACACCTATTGGGAAGATAAGGAATTTGAGTATTATAAACTCGGAGAGGATAAAGCGCGGTTGCATCGTGCGATCACTAAAGAAAACAATCATACTGTTGGAATAACCACTTTTTTTGATCTCAATTCATATCCTTATCAGACAGAGATATTGGAAAAGCTGGCTACGGAGCGAGCTGTTCATCAGCGTTACAAAAATTTATTGGTAGCAGCCACCGGTACTGGAAAGACGGTCATTTCTGCTTTCGACTATAAAAGATTTAAAGTCAAATTCCCTCGTGCAAGACTTTTATTTGTCGCGCATAAAAAAGAAATATTGATTCAGGCTCAGGAGACTTTTCGTCATGTATTAAGGGATGCGAACTTTGGCGAGTTATGGGTGGATGGTTTGGAGCCGGCATCGTATGATGATGTGTTCGCATCAGTTCAAACGTTAAACAATAGTATTGCAGATCTACAATTATCGGCGTCATTTTATGATTTTATAATAATAGATGAAGTTCATCACATTTCGGCTATTAGTTATCGGCCAATCTTGGAGAAATTTGAGCCTAAGATATTATTAGGACTGACGGCCACACCAGAAAGAATGGATGGTGACAATATTTTGAAAGATTTCTGCAATGTTATTGCAGCGGAAATCAGGCTTCCGGAGGCAATGAACAGGAAACTACTTTGTCCGTTCCAATACTTTGCAGTTTCAGATACCATAGATCTTGATACGGTAACTTGGAAAAATGGTCGCTATGAAAGTAAAGAGCTCACAAAAATTTACACTAAAGATGATCGGCGTGTTGCAGAAATTCTGTCTAACTGTGAAAAATACCTCACCGATTTAAACAACGTCAGGGCGTTAGGCTTTTGTGTGAGTACGGAACATGCGCGTTATATGGCTGAAAAGTTTATATATGCGGGTTTAAAAGCAGATTATTTAACTAGTGAAAATGCTAAAGAACAGCGAGCATCTGCTAAATCACGTTTACGTAACAAAGAAATCAATTATCTTTTCGTTGTTGATATTTTTAACGAAGGGGTAGACGTGCCTGAGTTGGATACCGTTTTGTTTTTAAGGCCAACAGAGAGTTTAACGATCTTCTTGCAGCAATTGGGGAGAGGGTTAAGATTAGCAGATGATAAAGATTGTCTCACTGTATTAGATTTTGTCGGCCAAGCAAGAGCAGAGTATGACTTTGAACATAAATTCAGGTCATTAGTAGGGAAAACCCACACGTCGATCCTTAAAGAAATTGAAGATGATTTCCCACATCTTCCACTTGGATGTTCTATAATATTAGAGAAAAAAGCAAAGGAAGTCATTCTCCAGAACATTAAAAAGGCATTGAACTTAAATAGGAATCAATTGATTTCGAAGATCGTTAACTTCATTCATCAATCGACCCTGGCTTTAACTTTAGCAAATTTTACTGCTTTTCACCATTTAGAATTGGCTCAAATTTACAAAAGAGGGAGTTGGAAGCTATTATGTGCCGATGCAGGGATAATTTCTCCATTTAGTGAGCCTTATGAAAAAGAAATAAAACGCTGCATCAAACGATTGATGCAGGGGAATTCTATCAGCTATTTTAGATTTATCCAAAAACTAATTGCCGGGAATTTTATTTTAACTGCTGCTAGCCAAGAAGAGCAGCTTTTTCAACTCATGTTTCATTATGATATTTGGCTTGACGCTGGGCCTAAGCTCCAATTTGACTCGTTGGAAGAAAGTTTAACCGCGTTGTTAACAAGTCCTATTATGGTTTCAGAACTTGCAGAGGTAGTCGTCATACTGATTAATAAAGTAGATTTCATAGAGAAAGAAATTGAGTTAAATTATGAAATGCCTTTGCGAATGCACAGCCGGTACAACCGTGATGAAATTCTGGCTGCTTTACAGTTCCATCGATTCGATAAAAAGTCGTCAAATAGGGAAGGTATTGCTTTGAATAAAGAGTTGAATACAGAGGCCTTGTTTGTAACGTTAAAAAAATCAGAAAAGGAATATTCGCCTACAACTTTGTATGACGATTATGCTATTAGTGAATCACTTTTTCATTGGCAGTCTCAAAATAGAGCATCTCCTGAAAATGCGTCTGGCCAGGCCTATATTTCTCAACATATTCTTGGAAGAAATATCCTGATTTTTGTACGGGAACAGAATGAAGATGAATATGGAAATACCATGTCGTATGTGTTTTTAGGTAAGGCGGATTTTATGAAAACAAGTGGTGAAAAGCCAATGAACGTAGAATGGAAGCTTCAGGAACCTATGCCGGCCTATATTTGGAAAGAGAGTGGAAAGTTAGCGGTAGGTTAAAAAAAAGAATTGAAAGAGTTGTTACAAAAATACCTAAGCGCCTTTTCTCGTTTAAAACGGGGGAATACGATTTATGGGAAGGCCCCTCATAAGCCTGTTTTATTGTTAAGCATTATTGAACTAATAGAGAAAGGCTTAGTAGTAAGCAATGCTATCCCAGTAAATGCAGATTTAGTAGGCACTTTTAAAGAAAATTGGCAATTATTAGTCCCTACTTTACATCAGGCAGATTTTACTCAACCTTTTTTTTATTTACAAAGTGAAAAAGCAGCAGGAGCACAAATTTGGTTTTTGCAAGCATATCCAGGCTGTCAAATTAATTCGTACATTAAATCCATAACTACCTTAGCGGCAGTGTGTGCCTATGGTTATTTCATTGAGGAGTTATTCTTCCTATTGGCTGATTAACAGGCAAGACTCAGCCTCAAACATTTACTGTTAGACGTTTACTTTGCAGAACATAAAGCCAGTTACTTAGCGGTGAAGCAGCGTGGTGATGGTTATTTGCATGTTCAAATTATCGACGTGCTAAATGAACCTGAAGCACAATATAAACACGTAAGTATCCATACAGAAGAAGATGTCTTCGTCCGTAACGGTCTTTTCAAACAGTTGGTTCCAAAAACTTATAACAATCAATGTAGTTTCACCGGGATGCAATTAACGAGTACTTTCAACTATAGTTTTGTTGATGCCTGCCACATAGTGCCATTCAGTTATTCTCATAACGATAAAGTAAATAATGGTATTGCACTTTGCCCGAATCTGCATAGAGCTTTTGATCGCGGATTGGTGAGTATATCTAACGACTAGTGCATCCTTATGGACTAAGGCAGTTGGCGGGAAATAATATATCATTACCAAATAATGAAATTCATTATCCTAATGTGGATGGGTTAAATTGGCATAGGGAAAATGTGTTTAAGGGATAATTGATAAAACGAGTCTGCGGTAATTCTTTTTATACTATTTGTTCGTTATATTTGTTTGTTCGCGTTTTGCAAACAACAAATATAAACGAACATGGAAGCAGACAAAATAGAAAAAGTTATTTCACTAGCATCCGCTAAGATGCCGACTCAACTTCAAATCTCCGGAATACCTTCTGCAAATCGTCATGCGGAGGAACAGATTGATTTTAAGTTTGATAAGAAGTGCACGAGACTGGTAGCCGAATATAAAAGCGAACCTAGACTCATGGATTTACCTTATTTAAGGACCAGAAAAGCTGATACTTCACCTTTAGTAATAGTTGCAATGCACATAAGTACTAGCGTCAAGGAAGAATTAAGGCGGGAAAAAATTAATTACCTGGATGCCGCTGGTAATCTATATTTAGCAATTAATTCAATGTATATTTTTATCGATGGCCAGAAGAAAGAAAGCATGAAAGAAGAAGTGAAAAATAGGGCTTTCACTAAAACAGGATTAAAAGTGGTTTTTGCTTTCTTACAAGATCCGGAGATAATTAATCTGCCTTACAGAACAATTTCAGAAAAGATAGATGTCTCTTTAGATACTGTTCACAATGTTATTAATGGATTAAAAGACTTGGGGTATATCATTTCTATTGTAAGAAAAGAATTAGCTTTAATTAATATTAAGCAACTTTTGCTACGCTGGATCCAAGAATATGAAATTAAATTAAAGCCAAGCCTATTTATCGGTAGTTTTCGTTTTGTTAAGAATGATGATATCGTGAATTGGAATGAGATTGAACTAAATGTGAGTGAAACGCAATGGGGAGGGGAACCGGCAGGTGCTCTAATCACAAATCATTTACGGCCTGCAGAATTTACAATTTATACAAGCAAAAAAAGGCTTGAGATAATGAAAGAATTAAAGTTATTGCCGGATCCAAATGGTAACTTAAAGTTGTACAAAAAATTTTGGATTAACAACGAGGATGAAAATGCATACGTACCAGAAATACTAGCTTATACAGATTTATTGAATCACGGAGATCCACGAAACTTAGAAATTGCGGAAAGAATTTATGAGCAACATATACAAGATAGATTTAAATAAAATCAGGCTTGAGAATTTAAAAGAAGTTTTCAGCATTCTTGAAGATCATCTTTCAAGACTTGATGTGAATTTTTATTTAATTGGAGCTGTTGCAAAAGATATGTGGATGTCGGGAGTACATGACGTAATGCTTAGTCGTATTACAAACGATTTAGATTTAGCCGTATTTGTAGAAAATGAAAATCAATATGAAAATCTCAAAACCGAACTAATCAATACCGGTCGATTTTCGGCCCTCAAATCCAGCAGATATACCTTTTTATTCGATAGTCGTACACAAATTGACATATTACCTTTTGGGGGGTTAAACATTGATGGACTTAATTTAAGCCACTCCATAGCGTTGACTGCTATACCTAATGGCTTTGCAGAGGTATTTAAAAAAGGTACGGCTCAACTTGAAATTCAAGGTCATGTTTTTGCGGTAAGTACTTTACCTGGAATTGTGTTATTAAAACTTATCTCCTATGATGATCGTCCGGAAAACCGGTATAAAGATTTAAAAGATATAGCGAATATAGTTGAGCATTATGACTATATGATGGGTGAGGTTTTGTTCGAAGAAGAATATTTAGATCTGTTGGAGTTAGATAGCAGGCTTACTATTTCTGCCCAGTTATTAGGTCGGCAAATTCTCCCGATTATTAGTGATTCTCCAATGCTGGTTGAAAGGGTTTTAAGAATTCTTGATAAGTATTCACTATATCTAGAAGATAAAACTTTTGAGAAAGAGGTCGAAATTAGGATAGACGTATTAAAGGAGATTAGGACCGGTTTTGTTTTCTTCTACAGATAATATAGGTTAAATTATCAAAGCTTGTATCTGCGCTGTAATAACTATTTGAAAGTCAATATATTTTACTTTCTGTATTCGGAAATAGGAGGAATGCCAAGTAATTTTCTTTTCATTTGCAGTCGAAATAAATGGTGATTTAGAACGGCCGAGGATATCTTCAAGAATGTTCAAGGCTTGAGTGTTCGTTCTGCTGGCACTTCCAACTCGGCGCGAATTAAAGTAAACGAAAAGCTTGCAGAATGGGCAGATTTAATATTTGTGATTGAAAAGAATCATAAACAATGGTTGAATTAAAAGTATTCTTCATCGTTGAATGGCAAGGAAGTAATCATATTGGAAATCCCTGATGAATATCTGTATATGGATGCTGAATTAGTTAATATGTTTGAAACCGTATTGGGAGCCTTATATTTAAGCTTAATGACGTATTAGATTTATCTATTACCGAGCGTGTAACGCGAACTGTGTCAGAGACACGTTAAACACTTGGACACTATATCTCATGGTAACACAAGACGAATTTGACTTTGAATCCTTTAAGAAGGAAGCAATAGCAAGTCTTTACTCAGGTAAGATGACTGGCACAGACGGGGTTTTGGCACCGATGATGAAACATTTTTTAGAAGGTATGATGGGCCGGTGAACTGGATCAACATCTTTCTGAGAGCAAGTGATTGGAGCAGCCGAATCGTAGAAACGGAAAAAGCAAGAAGACTGTCCGCAGTTTGAGTGCTGGTTAATTTGAAATGGAAATTAGTAGGGACAGGCTTAGTACCTTTGAGCCAAAGAATGCTTCCAAGCGGCAATTGATCATTATTGAAGAGCTTGAAGGCAACATCTTATCTATGTATGCGATGGGCATGAGCACACGTGGAATGCGGGATTATGTTCATGAAATGTATACAATGGATATTTTGCCTGCAGAGATTTCAATAATTACTGATAGTGTACTTCCCGCGGTTCAAGAATAGCGAAATCGAGCATTGGAGAGTGTTTACCCTTTTGTATTCCTAGATTGTATGTTCTTCAAGGTGAGGGTAAATGGTGCCGTTGAAAGTGAAGGTGCTAAGTTCTGGCTTTCTGCGCTGACTGATCTAAAGGCACGTGGTGTCCAGGATATCATTAATACTTGCATAGATGGCCTGAAAGGATTTCCTGAGGCTGTGGAAATGATTTTCCCCAGAACCAGAGTTCAGTTGTGTATCGTTCACCAAATCCGCTCTTCCATGCGTTATATTCCTGAAAAATATAAAAAAGCGGTTATGGAAGATATGAAACCCATTTATCAGGCCAACAATGAGCAGTTGGGCTATGAAAGTTTACTTGAATTTGAAGAGAAATGAGGGAAGAATATCCCCTGAGTTGCAAATCCTGGTTGGACAATTGGTTGAATCTCTCTCCATTTTTTGAATATGACTATATCATAAGAAAAATCAACTACACCATTAATCCGATTGAAGGTATACACCTGCAAATCCGAAAAATCACGAAAACTAAAGGCGCTTTTCCATCTGAGCAGGCATTAATGAAACTGATATATCTGGTTATTAAAAACATCAGTGAAAAATGGACGATGCCATTCCACAATTGGAGACTGGCTTTTTCACAATTATTTATTCTATTCGGGGATAGAATTCTCCAGGAGCATAATAGCTTCTGAGAAGCATTAATTTAATAATGACAAGTTGGTGAAACACTATCGGTGTAATTGATCTTAGCTATAAGCAGCCTTGAAATAGGTTATTTCGTTTCGCTAGAGCTTGTTATTTTGTCAACAACTAAAGCAATTGCACCATCGCCAGTTACATTACATGCAGTACCAAAACTATCCATTGCGATATATAGTGCTATCATTAATCCAATCATCTCTTCGTTAAAACCCAGCATAGATTGTAAGATTCCCACAGCTGCCATAATTGCTCCTCCAGGAACACCAGGTGCTGCAACCATAGCAATTCCTAGCATAAATATAAAACCTGCGAAAAGTGTAAAATCAAAAGGCATTCCATTTAAAATCATTAATGCCATCGCACAAGCGGTAATTTTCATAATACTTCCAGATAGATGGATCGTAGCGCATAAAGGAATTACAAAACCAGCAATTCTCTCTGAAACCCCATTTTTTAAAGTCTGCTCCAAAGTAACAGGAATAGTAGCTGCCGAAGACTGTGTACCCAATGCTGTAAAATATGCTGGCGTCATTGTTAGCAATAGCTTAAAAGGATTTTTCTTTGTAACTACAGCTGCAATAGTGTATTGAATTAATAATAATAAAATGTGTAGGGCAAAAATTACTCCAATGATGCTTATAAATACTGAGAGGATTGAAACTACTTTTCCACTATAAGACATACTTGTGAATATCCCCAATATGAATAATGGTAATAGTGGAACAATTACGTTTTCTATGAGTTGCATTATGATAGTCTGGAAGTCTTTCACCACTAATTTTAAGCTTGATTTCTCTTGATATGAAACCCCTATGCCAATAATAAAAGCTAGAAACAAAGAAGTCATAACATCTAAAGCAGGTGGGATGCTAATACTAAAATAGGGTTTTAGTTCAGGACTAGAACCTACTACCTGAGCCATATTATTTACATGAGTAGCCAAAAGTTGTGGAAATATTCCTGCTGTGACAAAATAAGTGCTAAAACCCGAAAATAAAGTCGAACCATAGGCAATAGCAACAGTAAGCAATAATAATTTACCAGCGCTTTTGCCTAAATCAGAAATAGCAGACATTATTAATCCCATTATTATCAGCGGAATGGCAAAATTTAAAAATTGTCCAAAAAAATCATTAAAGGTTGTAAATACCCTATTTACAGATTCGGGTAAATACAGTCCGAAAACAATACCTAGAACTATGGCAAGAAAAATTTTAAATAGTAAGTTCGAAAATAAACGCTTCATCATATATGCTGAATTGTAAAAGACTATAAAAGTCTTAATATAGATTGTTTTTAAGTTCGCTAATATACGGGTTTGCGCAGGTTTCCTTAAAGGTCTCCACTTTTAAGTTATTTGCATATAAAAATAGGATTTTAAGATATTCTATACGCCTTTGCATATAATTTGTTGTATTTGATTTAATTACGAGCAATTACATATAATGGAAAATCTTTTACAATTTATAAAAGACAAAAGAAAAGAAATTAATCCAAGAAGAATTTGCGGATAGGGCAGGTATTGCCTTGACTGTGATCCGAAAAATTGAATAGGGTAAAGAAAATCTTAATCTTTCCAGTGTAAATCAAGTGCTATAAATGTTTGGGTATATATTAGCGCCAATTCAAGACAGTAGTAGCTCTAGAGATAACGAATGATGAGAAAAGCAAATATTTCATCAAGATTTATGAGCTGGTTTACTTTTTGAAACCGATGAGGGGGAATAAACCTTTGAGTATGAAATACATTATAACGCTGATTATCCAAATCAGTTTATTACTTTTTCAATGCCAGAAATTAAAGGTAAGGATAAAGAAAACAGACTGTTTCCTTTTTTGAAGGATTGATAACGGAAGGTTGGCTTTTAGATATTGCTTCTAAAAATTGGAAAATCAATCAAAATGATTGAATGTGATTTCTTTTGGCTTGCTGTTAGAATTGTATATAGGAAGGCACCTCATAAGCCTGTTTTATTGCATTTTAAGAATCTGATCTAAACGATGTAGCCGGTAAGTATAAGTGCAGGATTTTTGGCAATTAGGAGTACACAACATTCGGTAAGAATACCGCCGAGAAAACGGTAAGAACGAATACA
>NZ_JBEONS010000041.1:0-20627 GCF_040544395.1 Pedobacter sp. CG_S7
CCATTTTATTTGAATTTTGAAACTGCCCCTAAACTAACAACGATTACAAGGGCTGAAAACAGTCAAATCTTTTAAAGTACCTGAGTAGTTACAAAGAATCAACTTTGAGCAAAGCATTAAAGTAATAATAAATTATAATTAGCTAAAAATTATAATAAGGAGAAATCATTAAATAAACCACCACGCCACTAACGGCCACATATAGCCAAATAGGATATGCCCAACGTACAATTTTCTTGTGACTTTCTACTTGCATATTGAAGCCTCGTAGAAAACTGATTAAAATTAAGGGCAGAACAACAATAGCCAAAATGATATGGGTAATTAAAATAAAGAAATAGATATAACGGCCAACACCCACTGCTGCAAGTTCGGCGGCAGATAGAATTCCATTATGGTCAACATCTCCAAATTTTGTATCCTTTTCATAAAGATGAAACAGAATATAAAAGATAAGGAATACTGCAGAAAGCATAAAAGTTATAACATTGGTTATTTTATGCGCCTGTATATTCTTGTTCTTAATAAAGATCAACGATAAGACCAATAAAACAGAACAAGTTGCATTGATACCTCCAATAAGGTGCGGTAACAAATAAATAAAGGAAGGTTTATTTTGAGGTGGCGGAACTAGTTTCAAGGTAATAACAACCAACAAAACCACTGCCGAAACAATCCAGATTAATCTGGAGAAAAATTTATTATTTAAATTCATTGGATTTCTTTTTATCTACCGTCAGTATTGTTACGTAGTTCTTCTACAATCAAAACCTTTATTTCATCATCTAACTTTGAAAAAGCTTCTTGTGTGGAGATGTCATAATAGCCCCTTATGTGGTGTTTAAAGTCAATTAGAACAAATAAATTATTATAAGCAAAATGCTTTATGCCGTTTTCATTCTTCTGAACAACATCAATAAACAGTTCCTGTTTAACCAGGTTATTGATTTGTGTACTGTCTCCAGTTAACAAATCCCATTTCCCTGGTTTAGCATTGTACTTTAGTGCATATTTAGATAAAACATCTGGAGTATCTCTTCCCGGATCAATACTTAAACTTACAAAGTTGATGATTTTATTTTTTCCGTAAGTTTTGCGCAAAACGCTTAAGGCATTGTTAGCCGTTTTTGTAGCAGGATTATCAGTGGCATAAAATAAATTCAGCACAATAATCTTACGCTCAAAGCTTTTCCAAGCTATGGTGTCAGCCTGCTGATTCAATAATTTAAAATCAGCAATCTGATGATAATTAGTATCTGCTATTTTAGTGCCCCTTACAGAATGAAAGGTAGCAGCAACAGTTTTAGGACCAAAGTAAGGAAGTGGTTTATACCTGTTCTTACCTTTATCCTGAAGCAAATAATATAAAAATCCTGGTACCGCTAAAATGGTGACCAGGATTAATATTTTTTTTATAGGAAATAATTTCATTTACTAAGCAGTCATGTGCAAGTGCAAAAAGTTACCTTCAATAAGCATTAACACGATGAAGTAAAGGATAAAAATAAAGGTAACTGTTAATGCCAGCTGCAAACCTAATTTTTCATACTTCAAGTGCATAAAGTA
Source organism: Pedobacter sp. CG_S7 (assembly GCF_040544395.1). Lineage (NCBI taxonomy): Bacteria > Pseudomonadati > Bacteroidota > Sphingobacteriia > Sphingobacteriales > Sphingobacteriaceae > Pedobacter > Pedobacter sp. CG_S7. The sequence continues at coordinate 1,567 of NZ_JBEONS010000041.1, forward strand.
GGCCACAATATAAAACGCTTTCACTAAAGTTAAAACAATATAAACGAAGTTACCGATATGGTGAGACATATAACCATTTGGAATTACCCATAAAGCAATGAAAAATTCGATAACCGTAATTAATAACAGGATACCGAATACCTGCCATATTTTTTTCTTACTTAGACCAGCATGCTCTTCGTGTGCGTGTCCTTCAGTTGTATTAATGTTATGTTCTGACATTATATTTTATTAAAAGATTAAACCAAATAAAAGAAAGTAAATACGAATACCCAAACTAAATCGACAAAGTGCCAATATAAACCCACTTTTTCAACCATTAAGTAAGTTCCTCGTTTTTCAAAAACACCAGTAATCGTCATACACAAGATGATAATATTAATAAGTACCCCTGTAAATACGTGGAAACCATGGAATCCTGTAATGGTAAAAAACAAGTTAGAGAATTGTAATGCTGCCACCGTGGAAACAGGACCAACAAAATATTCCTCTAGTTTTGCCCCCTCAGGAAAGCTTGCAAACCAGAATCCTTCATGGTGTAAATGTGACCATTCTAATGCCTGACAACCCAGGAACATTAAACCCCCAATAATAGTTGCAACCATCCACCAGATAACTTCTTTCTTTGCCCTCCTATGTCCGGCTTCTACTGCCAAAACCATCGTTACAGAGCTCATAATTAAAATAAAGGTCATGATACCCACAAATACTAATGGGGCACCAGAATCAGTTATACCAGGTATTGACTGGAAAACTAAATCAGGATCAGGCCATGTAAATTTAGTGAAACGTTGTGCACCATAATACACGAGTAATGAGGAGAATGTAAATGCATCAGAAAGCAAGAAAAACCACATCATTATTTTGCCATATTCTACGGACCATGGTGAACGGCCGCCGCTCCATGCAGTAGTTTTTACCTGATCTAATTGTGATAATGAATCCATTTTATTGATTGTAATAGTTTGTTAAAAATTCTAACTGTTCAAAAGTAAAAAAACATACAGATATATCCATAATATATCTATAAAATGCCAAAATATAGCTGATATTTCCATCCGGAATTGTAATCTTTCTGGTAAAATGTTACCATAAGTACCAATTAACGTGCTTGAAATGAAACACAAGCCCGCAAAAATATGTAACAAGTGAAAACCAGACACAATATAAATGATAGATATTGCTGCATTATTGTTAAGTAGCACTGCCCCACTTTGATATAAACTAGACCAGGCTTCTATCTGCAGGTAGCCAAAAGACAAACCAAGAAACAGTGTTAGCCATAAAAAGATTTTCTGCTTTTGTAATTGTTTATTTCTTAAGGCTTTTGAGGCCAGAAATAAACAGATACTACTACTTAGCAAAACCATCGTGCTGTACAAAAATACATCAGGCAATACCAAACCATGTCCTTTACCTTTTGATGCGGCAAAAACAATGTAATAACTTGTCCAGCCACCAAACATAATTGTTGATGAAACTACAAATAGCCAGACAATAAACTTCTTTGGCTTGGAGTCAAACTTTACATCTTTTTGTTGAAATGTAGGATCCATTTATATAATAAATTATTGAGTTAAAAAATCGAATAATAAAACCAATTGTACTATAGGCAAATAAAAGAAAGAACAAAACATTAGTTTTCTTGCACTAACCAAATCTAGATCCAGGTATAACCTCAATGCATACCAGGAAAAAATTAACCCTGCAATAATAGAGACTCCTGCGATATAGTAGCCACCGAAACCGTAAAAGGTTGGCAGTAAACTTACAGGTATTAAAATTATACTACTTAATAAGGTAATTAATGCACTTGTTTTATCTCTTTTTGTAGTTGGCAGTAACCTAAATCCTGCTTTTTTATAGTCATCATCCAATACCCAAGCAATAGCCCAAAAATGCGGGAATTGCCATACAAATTGCACCAAAAACAAAACAATGGCAATAGTATAATCTATGGGTTGAAAAGAAGTGGAATGACCTAATGCGGCAATATACCCAATTAGTGGGGGTAAAGCACCAGGAATGGCTCCTACAAACACAGCAATAGGCGATTTACGCTTTAAAGGAGTATAAGCGAAAGCATATAATAAAATGGAGAACACAGATAAGAGACCTGTCTCCAGATTTAATTTACCTAAAAGCCAAGTACCCAACATACCCATTACCAAACCCATTACTAAACCCTGACCAGTGGTCATCCTTCCGGCAGGCATAGGTCTGTCTTTTGTTCTGGTCATCAATTTATCCAGGTCTTTTTCAATGATTTCATTGAAGCAATTTGCCGCACTGGTTACGAAAAAGCCTCCAGCAATTAATATTAACCAGCCAGTCCAGTCAATACCTGGCAAGTCTCCCCTGGAAACCTGCATCTTAGATCCCATCAAAAAAGTTATAGATGCAGAAAATACAACTAGAAATGTAAGTCTGAATTTTATAAGTTTTGAAAAATCTGCTATATACTGTCTCAAATTAAAGTAATTAATTAATGTTTATATGTAATTGTATTGTAAACCAACAAATACAAATAAAACTGTAACGTAAATAATAAGGTCGAAAATAAAATATGAATTGCTTGGGCATAAGGAGGTAAGGCAAAGTTAGATAATAATAAGCCACTTAATACCTGTACAATTAAAACAATTACAATAGAATTACCGAGCCTTAGTTCGGTAGCTTTGCCCCCAAATTTTTCCATCACAACTTTATAAATCAGGACATTAAAAACAACTACCAACACGGCTAAATCTCTATGGTAGGAAAACACATCACCTACTTTACTAACCCAGGATTCCCTTTCACTATACAGTAAATTCTTTGAAATACTATCAATCGCTTCACGTACTTCCGTACCCAATATAATCTGCAAAATACTCAGTGCAATTGAGCTCAAAATAAGCACTTTTAACCAGCTCATTTTTGAAATAACAACCATTTTATCTTTATACAATTGTTGGGCATATTGATAGGTATAAACCTGAATAGCCAAAATAACCAGAGCTAAAAGCATGTGAACGGTAACAATCGATTGCAACAGATTTGTAGACACTACAATAGACCCCAACCAGGCTTGAAAACCAACCACAAAAAGATTGATGACACTCCATACAATAACCCGCTTAGCTATTTTTCGGTAAGAAAAGGAATATATTACCAGTGAAAGCATGAAAAAACCTGTTACGGCGCCTGCTAACCTGTTTATATATTCTGTCCATGTTTTTGCAACGTTAAACTCATCTGGAACTAGAATGGATTCATCATGTCTTATTTGATCTGCGAGGTGTTTTTTACCTAGCTTATCTAATGTACGGGCAAACTTCTCATTTTTCGCAACACGCTCGGCCACATATTTCACTTTATAATCTGCAGGTAACTGGTTAACAGAAGTGGGTGGTATATACTGATCAAAACATTTTGGCCAGTCTGGGCATCCCATTCCCGAGCCTGTGCTACGCACAATTCCACCAGCTAAAATAACCAATAAGGTCACAGCAATGGTAATTAGGTTAAGCCTAATAAATAAGGACTGAGATTTAGAAATCATCTAATCATGTTTAAAAAAAATGAGGTACCTGTTGTAAGTATTTACTCACTGCAGATACCCCATAATAAATTAAAAACTAATATTAGTCTTGTGTGGTAGTATTGGCTGTTTGTTTTAATACCCACTCGCTTTGAATACGTTCTGCCTCAGTATTTCCTTCAAAATCATGTGGCATGTTTGAATTCATCGTTTGAGAAAAAGGTACTGTTTGTGGTATGAAATCATCTTCGGCACCTGGTTTGCTATAATCATATGGCCAACGGTAAACCGTAGGTAACTCACCTGGCCAGTTTCCATGTAAATGTTCTACTGGTGCTGTCCACTCTAATGTATTAGCACCCCAAGGGTTTTGAATTGCCTTTTTACCTTTAAAGATGGAGTAAAAGAAGTTGAATAAGAAAGCCACTTGTACTAATGCAGCAACAATAGCTGCCCAGGTAACAAAAACGTTAACCGTTACCCACTTTTGCATAAATTCAAATTCTGTGAAAGCATAATAACGACGAGGTACACCATCTAACCCTAAGAAGTGTAAAGGGAAGAAAACAAGGTAAGCACAAATAAACGTTATCCAGAAGTGAAGGTAACCTAACTTTTCATTCATCATTCTACCGAACATTCTTGGGAACCAATGATAAACACCAGCAAGCATACCAAAGATGGCAGCAGAACCCATTACAAGGTGAAAGTGAGCAACAACAAAGTAAGTATCATGTAAATTAATATCCAGGGAAGCATTACCTAAAAATATACCGGTTAATCCACCTGATATAAAGAAAGAAACCAAACCAATAGCAAATAACATAGCCGTTGTGAACCTGATGTTACCTCTCCATAAAGTAGCCAGGTAATTAAAGGTTTTTACTGCTGATGGTACTGCAATAATAAGTGTCGTTATCATAAACACACCACCAAGTAATGGATTCATACCTGTTACAAACATGTGGTGACCCCATACAATGAATGATAGTACTGTAATACCTATCAATGAATATACCATGGCGTGGTAACCAAAAATAGGTTTTCTTGAATTTACAGAGATTACTTCTGAAGAGATACCTAAAGCAGGCATAATTACAATATATACTTCAGGGTGACCTAGGAACCAAAATAAATGTTGCCATAAAATTGGTGATCCACCTTGATTAGGAAGTACTTGTGTACCCATAACGATATCAGATAGGTAGAAACTTGTTCCAAAACTCCTATCGAAAATCAAAAGTACTACCCCTGCAACCAATACAGGGAAAGATAATACACCAAGAATAGCAGTTAAAAAGAAAGCCCAAATAGTTAAAGGCATTTTCCACATGTCCATTCCTTTAGTACGCATGTTTAATACAGTACTCACATAATTGATACCACCCATTAATTGAGAAGCTACAAAAAGGACCATACTCATTAACCATAAAGTCATTCCCAGGCCGGAACCTGAAATTGCTGTTGGCAATGCTGATAATGGTGGGTAAACTGTCCACCCTGCACTTGCAGGGCCAGTTTGAATAAAGAAGGAACCCATCATGATTAAACAGGCAATCAGGAAGAACCAATAAGAAAGCATGTTAAGGAAAGGCGAAGCCATATCCCTGGCACCCAATTGCAATGGAATTAGCAAGTTACTAAAGGTACCACTTAACCCTGCTGTTAACACGAAGAATACCATAATGGTACCATGTATGGTGACCAGTGCAAGGTAAAAGTCGGGTTTAATTCTTCCACCCTCGGCCCATTTACCTAAAAAAGTTTCAAGAATTGGAAAGCTTTTATCTGGCCAGGCTAACTGCAGACGAAATAAAATAGATAAGCCCATCGCGATTACCGCCATGATAATCCCTGTGATCAAAAACTGCTTAGCGATCATTTTGTGATCCTGGCTAAACACATATTTTGTTAAAAAGGATTGCTCGTGATGACCATGTGAATGGTCCTCGTTGTTATGCGTATTGTGTAAAGTTATAGTTGACATAATGCTTTATTCCCGTATGTTAATTTTTTAAAGCCAGTTGATTTGTTTTTACTGCAGCGGTATCTTTAACAGTTGTATCTGCAGGAGCTGTTGCAGGTTCTGCAACTATTGGCAAGTCGAATTGCTTTCTTAAATCATTATTAATGTATACCGGTTGTTTCTTTATCCACTCGTTATACTCTTCCTGAGAAACTACTGTTACCTTTTTCTGCATGTTAAAGTGTCCTTGCCCACATATTTTAGCACATAAAAGAATGTATTTAAATGCAGGATCATTGGTCTTAACTTGCATTTCTGCAGTTGTTATAGTCGGCGTAAATTCAAAATAAGAAGACATACCAGGTACAGTATTTAATTGCACCCTGAAATGGGGCATGTAGAAACTATGTAATACGTCTTTACTTGTAAGAGTGAACCTAACTGGTTTGTTTACTGGTAACACAATCTCATCAGCCATCTGATCATCAAAATTGTTTTTATCCTTAAAATCCATCCCAAGCCCGTTAGTGGCTGTAATCAACTTATAGTTCTTACGACCAACAACTCCATCTGCACCGGCATACCGAATTGCCCAGGCAAATTGAGAACCAGTTACCTCAATACTTAATGGCTTATTATTAGGATCATCAATCTTATAAAAGATAGATCTCCACGTTAAAAAGCCCATCAATACCAGTACGGTTAAAACTAAGGCAGGAACTATAGTCCAGATACGCTCTATAGTATTATTATGTGGATAATAATATGCTTTTCTATCTCCTTTATGTCTATAATAGTAAGAAAATCCGAATAAAAGGATATGTGTACCTATGAAAACGATGGTCGTGATGATTAAAGTAATATTAAACATCTGATCTATTTTCACCCCATGAATGGAAGCTGCTTCAGGTAAAAGCATGTTACCATGTACCGTATATTCCCAATACACACCATAAAGGCCAACAATTAGAAACACGGCAAATAGCACTGCATTGACAGCGTTCCAGTTAATACCTGCAGGTTTATCCTGGGCTTCGCGGGTAAGTTCATATACACGCATTGCTTTTCCTACTATGGCTATAAATAAGCAAAGTAACAAAAAGAGCATTGTGTAAAAAATTACCGATTTGTAAACCGGTCCCATGTCTACAGTTTTAGCTGCGGCGGTAGCGGCAGCTCCTTGAGCAAAGGCGCTGGTACTTGCAAACGCAGTTACCATTACCGTTGAAACTGCCATTGTTTTATTAATTATATTTTTTTTTAAACTCATTTCCTTAAAAGTAGTACGCTGTACTTATACACCATTAATTTATACACTCTAATAATCACCGTTACAAGTGGTGATTCAAACTCTCCTGCAATAAAGGATGGTTTTTTGCAATTAAAGGTTTCTTACTTAAAGCCGTTAATACGGTAAAGGTAAACAAACCTACGAAACCTATAGCTGTTCCTATCTCAATAAATCCAAAACCATTATGTTCTGCTACTGTTCCTGGCATAATCATTTGGTAATAATCAACCCAATGTCCACACAATACGATAATAGAAACAATTAACAAAGAGTTCTCTTTTCTCTTATTATCACGGTCCATTAGCAATAACACCGGCGCTAAGAAGTTTAACACCAAATTAAGCCAGAACCAAAATTTGTAGAATTCAAAACGGTTATAAAAATAAACAGTTTCTTCAGGCATGTTTGCATAGTAGATCAATAAGAACTGAGCAAACCATACATAGGTCCAGAAAATAGAGAATCCAAAAATGAACTGACCCAGGTTATGCAAGTGGCTATTATTTACCCATGGCATGTAACCAGATTTCCTTAACAAAATAAGGATAATTGCAATGATAGCTAAACTACTAACCCACATGGCCGCAAAGTTATACCAACCAAACATGGTAGAAAACCAGTGTGCCTCTAGAGACATGATAGTATCAAAAGCAAAAATTGGTGTGGTAAAGCCATATATAACCAAGAATATACAAGAATATTTAAAACTCTTTCTATAAGAATTTAAACCACCTTGCAGATCTTCATTATTAGATAACCTTGCAAGCAATACAGCGAAGAAGCTATAAACACCAAGGAAGATTACCTGACGGGCCATAAAGAATGGCACATTTAAAAAAGCAGATTTACCATCAATTAATTTATCATAATCAGGACTATTAGGATCGGTTAATCCCGGAGCATTCCAATGATGATATAAATTATGTGTGTACAGCCCTGCACCAATAATTGCGATTAATACAACAACCGCAATTGGTAAAGTTTTGGCCATAGCTTCTGGCACACGCAGTATAGAGGCAGACCATCCTGCTTGCGCAACAAATTGAACTGCTAAAAAGAATGCACCAGACATACATACGCATGCAAAGTAATACCCCATTAGTAACAGGTTTGCAAAAGTCCGCTCATGAAGTTCATGATCAGAAAAACCATAAGCTATAGCCGCTATACCAATAACGATAGCGATTACACTCAAAGTTTTTGCTTTTCCTGTAAACTCAAACTGCTCAGTAAAATTATAATTATGAGTTCCCATTTATTCTTGCTTTTCTATTGTATTTTTTGTAATTGTTGAACATACAGCACTACTTTCCATCTTTCATCTGGAGTTAACTGTGAAGCATGTGAGCCCATGTTATTTAAACCATACGTAATGGTATGGTATACTTTTCCTGCTGTCAAATCTTTCATCATTCCACCACGTGAAGATGCTGCATCGCCATGGTAAGAAGGCACACCAGAATATTTCTCAATCTGTACCAGATGTCCTTTACCATCACCATTGTCACCATGACAAGGAGAGCAAAAAACGGTATAATAATGCTTACCTGATTCCAGGTTTTTCCCTGTTAAAGCCAAAGGATTTACCAGGCTGGCACCTGCCGCTTCATACCCTTCTTTTGTATTTGCAAATTCAAACTTAACAAAACCTATTGGATCCGTGTTAAGAGGAGGTGTCTGTGCTGTTACTCCGTTTGCAAAATTCTTATTAGCCTGATCCGGATTGTAAGCAATAGGATCATACATATTTCTTGCATATTCCCAACCGGTACTACGCTTATCTCTGCATGACGAAAAAGACACAGCTACAGTGAATGCAAATAATGCTACATATACTATTCTAGTCCTATTCATAACTAATATATTTCCTTTCATTATATTTTACCTCTAAAGCTCCTGCGTCTTTTAATAAGTTATCAATTTTGTCGTGTTCAGTGTTATCTTTCGCATCAATAGCAATTATAAACCTATCGTCTGAAGCTCTTAAATCCATCACTCTTGGTGCTCTGCCTGGAAACAAATGTGTTGAGGCATAATAAGAACCTACCAATCCAAAAGCACAAAACAAAATTGTTAACTCAAATGTAATTGGAATAAAATTCGCCAGAGGAAAATAAGGTTTACCACCAATATTAATTGGCCAATCAATTACCGCTGCATAATAGACAAACGAAAGCATGGTGATGGTCCCTGTTAAACCAAAGAAGAATGCAGCGATATCTAATCTGGAACGTTTAACTCCTAATTTTGCTTCAATGCCGTGTATAGGCATTGGCGTATACACATCATGTATCTTAATATTATTTTCCTGTAACTTATCAATGCCATGCATCATTTCGTCAGGATCACCAAAGCTGCCTAAGATATATTTGATATTACTCATTGTTATAGTTTTGCGTAATCTTCTTGTTTAACACTATCGAACTTCTCTAAAGATTCTACATATTCATCTACATGTGTCTTATCAAGATGTCCTTCTTTAATCAATTCTAATTTACTTTGTTCACTTGCACCTTTTAATAGTAATTTAACCTCGGCAATTGCAATGGAAGGAAGCACCCTCAGGAACAATAGGAACAAGGTAAAGAAAAGGCCAATTGATCCAACAAATACAGCGACATCTACCCATGTAGGATAAAACATGGCCCAACTTGAAGGAAGGTAATCACGGTGTAAGGAAGTCACAATAATTACAAAACGCTCAAACCACATCCCAATATTGACAACGATAGATAGAATCCATGTTGCAGGGATACTTGTGCGGATTTTTTTGAACCATAGTAATTGTGGTGATATTACATTACAAGTCATCATCATCCAATATGCCCACCAGTACGGACCAGTTGAACGGTTGATAAATGCATATTGTTCATATTCTGACCCTGAATACCAGGCAATAAAAAATTCTGTAATGTAAGCCACACCAACGATAGATCCTGTAAGAATAATGATTTTATTCATTGATTCGATGTGGAACATGGTGATGTAATTTTCCAGCCCCATTACCTTACGCACAACCAGTAATAAGGTTAGCACCATTGCAAATCCAGAGAAGATAGCCCCAGCAACAAAATAAGGAGGGAAAATAGTCGTATGCCATCCTGGAATTACCGATGTAGCAAAGTCCATGGATACAATCGTGTGTACTGATAAAACCAATGGAGTTGAGATACCTGCAAGAATTAAAGACACAGCTTCAAAACGTTGCCAGGTTTTAACATTTCCGTTCCATCCGAAGGACAGGATAGTATAAATTCTACGTCTAAAGCCGACAGCCCGGTCACGAATAGTCGCGATGTCTGGCAATAAACCTGTATACCAAAATAATAATGATACAGAGAAGTATGTTGAGATGGCAAACATATCCCAAACTAGCGGGGAGTTAAAGTTAACCCATAAAGAGCCAAATTGATTCGGCAGTGGTAAAACCCAATATGCTAGCCATGGTCTTCCCATGTGGGAAACTACATAAGTAGCAGCGCAGATAACCGCAAATATGGTCATTGCCTCTGCAGACCGGTTAATTGAGTTTCTCCAGTTTTGACGGAAGAGTAATAAAACCGCTGAGATTAATGTTCCAGCATGCCCAATACCTACCCACCATACGAAACCAGTGATATCCCAGGCCCAGCCAACTGTTTTATTTAAACCCCATGCGCCAATACCTGTCCAAAAGGTGTAACTCACTGCGAAAACCCAAAGTAGCGCGCCCATTGATGCTACGATAAATCCTATCCACCAAGCCTTGTTAGGCTTGTTTTCTACCGGGTTTAAAATATCATTCGTAATTTTTGCATACGTGATATTGCTTCCGGTGATTAGTGGTTCTCTTATTATTGATTCGTTATGTCCTGACATATTATATTTTATTTAATATCAGCTTACGCTAGTATTGTACTTGTATTTCTAATTTTCGTCATATATCCGATGCCCGGTTGCACGTTGATTTCTTCTAAAACGTAATAAGTACGTTCACTGCGCAATGCTTTAGAAACTTCTGAGTCCGGATCGTTGCCATCACCAAACACAATTGCATTTGCTGAACATGCCTGTTGACAAGCCATTTGGATTTCCCCATCTTTTAAAGGACGCTTTTCTAACTTAGCAGCCAATTTACCACCTTGAATTCTTTGGATACACATACTGCACTTCTCCATTACGCCTCTTGAGCGGGTAGTAACATCTGGATTTAGTACTAATTGAGTAAATTCATTATTCAGGTAATTATCGAAACGAGAATCATTCCAGTAATTGAACCAGTTAAAACGACGTACTTTATACGGACAGTTGTTTGCACAATACCGCGTACCTACACAACGGTTATAAGCCATGTGGTTTAAGCCATCAGATGAATGCACCGTTGCCAATACCGGACAAACCGTTTCACATGGCGCATGGTCACAGTGCTGGCAAAGCATCGGTTGGTGTACTACTGATACAAGGTCAAGGTTTTCAAGACCAGCAATTTCAGATTCTTCAGAAACGCTTTTGCCTTCATTCTCGAAACTGTAATAGCGATCGATGCGAATCCAGTGCATCTCTCTTCTTTTACGAACCTCATCACGGCCTACTACAGGAATATTATTTTCCACGTTACAAGCAACGATGCAAGAACCACAACCGGTACAAGCATTCAAATCAATTGCCATAACCCAGTTATTTCCTGGTTTTTCAAACTTATCCCACAGATCGTAAGTTTTATGTTTTGCACCATGGTTACCAGAACCAGCGGCAGGATCTTTTACATATTCTTTAAAAGTAGCTTCACGTATGATGTTTCTTCCTTCAATAGAGTGGTGAGTTTGTGTCTGTGCTAATTCATAAGTTGAACCAGTTTTCGACAAGCTAACTGTTGTAGCATATTGCGAAGTTCCATTAGCGAAAGCCACAAAAGGAAATGCATTTTTACCTACATTATCTCCTGCTTTACCAACTTTGGTACGGCCATAACCTAACGCAATAGATGCTGTTCCTTGTGCCTGACCTGGCTGTATCAAAACAGGTAATTCAATTGTATAACCGTTTGCTCCTTTAACAGAAACAACATCAAATTCTTTATATCCTAATGATTCTGCAAATTTAGGTGCTAAAGCAATGTAATTATCCCAGGTAACTTTTGTAACCGGATCAGGTAATTCTTGCAAGAACGCGTTATTCGCATATTTACCATCACGCATCGGTATACTTTCATAAACGTGGAGTTCAATATCCTTAGCTAGCGCTTTGCTGCTGCTAACAATAGATTTTGCTACTGCGTCTAACGATAAACCAAAGGTATAAGTACCTGCCGTTTTAAGCGTTGAAGTGAAAGCACCTGTTTGCAATAATTCATTCCATGTTTTACCAAGTACTGGTAATATATTTTTATCCCAATTGTTGCGAACATATTGATAGTAATCTTGTACAGGAGCATTAGACCATACCAATAAACTTTGTTCTGCCTGACGAGAATTAAATACCGGGTTAATCGTTGGTTGAATAATGGAATAAGATCCTTCGTAAATGTTTGCATCTCCCCACGACTCCAAATAGTTCTGGTTAGTTGCAATAACATCACAAAGTGTAGAAGTTTCATCTTTACGATCAGAAAAGGAAACTTTTAAAGCTACCTTAGCTAAGGCGTCTGTGAATGATTTAGTATCAATAACATCATAAGCAGGATTAGTATTTAAAAAGAATACTGCGCCAACTTCGCCCCTATTCATTTCATTGATGAATTCTTTAAACTCAGCATCATTACCTGAATAACGTTTACTAGGATTATCAAGATCTATAGTAGTACCATAACTGCCAATTGCAGTGTTGATAGCATTTACTAAGATTTGAGTAGAAACATCATTAGAACCTGAAACGACTAACGCCTTTCCCTTGTTCATTAACAACTCTTTTGCCACCAACTTTAATGCTTTATCAGCAGTAGCATTGTTAGGCAATGCCGAACCAGCTAAAGAACTACCGGTAATGGCATTATATAAAGTGATTAATGCAGGTCCCTCTTCAGATAATTTTATTGGTAAACGTGTATCAGCATTTGCACCAGTGATACTCATTCCAGCTTCAAACTGAAAATGTCTGGACATTTTCCCTTTTGCTAAAGACTTGCTATTTCTATTAGAAACGTATTGTGAAGTAAATTCTTCACCACTAATCCATGTTCCTAGAAAATCAGCACCAAAGCTTACAATCAGGTCTGCTTTGTTAAAGTTATATTTAGGCAACACTGCTTTACCAAAGCTGTTTTCATTTGCCTTTAAGATACCGGTATAAGAAACGGCATCATATTGTATATGTTTAGTATTTGGGTAGGCAACCGTAAAGTCTGTAACAACATTTTTTGTTGAAGGACTGTTTACTGAAGAAGACACAATACGTATTTTCTTTCCCGATGGCTGTACCTTACTTAATTCTGCTTTTACAAACTCATCAACCTTTGCCCAAGTAGTCTCGTCATTTTTTAATACAGGAACTTTAAGTTTTGATACGTCGTATAGATCTAATACAGAAGCTTGCGCCTGTGCATCAGTACCAAGATTGAATTCTCCTGCTTTAGGGTTGGGTTCAATCTTGATTGGTCTTCCTTCCCTGGTTTTAACTAAAACACTCTGGCCATTATACGTAGACACATAGTAATTTGGTATACCTGGAATAACCTCTTCCGGTTTAATTATATAAGGAATTGATTTATGAACAGGAGCTGGCTGACAAGCAGCCAGTGTTACTGCACCTAAACCAAAGCCTAACGCCTTTAAAAAGTCGCGGCGAGGAGTTACGGTGCTTAACCCTGCTTCATTTAAAACATCTTCTATTGGAAGGGGCTCAGCAAATTCGTTCTTGTTGTTTTCAACAAAATCCGGAGTCTTTTTATACTCTTCTAAGCCTTTCCAGTATTTTTTATTGCTTTCCATTTAAGCTTTATTACTGTTTATCGAACGTTCTTTTTTACAAACTCTATTAATAGTGGCATTTACCACATTCTAAACCACCAAGGGCTGCAGGCGTAATTTTTTCGCCTTTCTTGATCTTCTCATGAGCCTCAATGATTTTGGTATAAAATGCATTATCCTTAACGTCTAATTCCGTCTTTTTATGACATTCTATACACCATTTCATGGTTAAAGGAGAATACTGATAAATTTCTTCCATTGTGTCAACAGGACCGTGACAAGCAAAACAAACAGGTTCATTTGGCTGTAATCCTTTTTCTCTACGAATTGCATCTTCTGCAACCACTACGTGTTGAGAGTGATTGAAGTAAGCGAAATCTGGAAGATTATGAACACGTACCCATTCAACAGGTTTTTCTTTAGTCTTGTCATAAGTCATTTTATCTGCATCATAACCCATTGCATTGTAGATTTTTTGAATCTCAGGGGAAATGTTTCCATCATATTTATCTCTTGCCTGAACTTGTTTATGACAGTTCATACAAACGTTTAACGATGGGATTGAAGCGTTCTTAGATTTAAACGCGCCAGAGTGACAATATTGACAATCAATTTGATTCACCCCAGCATGTAGCTCATGAGAGAACTTAATTGGCTGAACAGGTTGATACCCAGTGTGAACACCAGTATTCCACATACCTTTCCAACCAAATGACCCTAAGGCTATAACAAGACAAAGAATAAAGAAAAATATAAATTTCTTATTCTTAAACAACCCACCAATACCATCAATGAAGTTAGCTTTTACTGGCTCTATAATTTCAATACCTTGTTTCTGTAGAATCAAACGTTCCAGCATCTTAATAGCTTTTGCTAAAACAACAAGAACAATAATTGAAATTAAGATAATAGCGATAATACCCGCTAGTGAGAAATTAGAAACCTCATCAGCCGGGGCAGCGCCTGCCGCATCCTCACCTGCTTTTTTAGGCTCACCTGCTTTTACATAAGCAAGAATGCTTTTAATTTGCTCTGGAGTCAAAGTAGGAAATGCAGTCATTTCTGCATTAGGATTCCATTTTGATGCTTCCACCGCTTCTTTGTTGCCAGAAGCAATAAATGCAGGTGCATTGTTAATCCACTTCAACAAGAACTCTTCGCTTTTTGCTGCTACAATGGGCTGCAAAGCAGGACCAGTCATATCACGGTCTAAAGCATGACAAGAAGTACACTTTTCCCTAAAGATTGTCCTTCCTTCAACCACATCCTGTGCTTTTGTACCAAAAACAATTAAAACAGAAAGAGCCGTTAACATGAATGCCGACTTCCAAACTCTTCTAATGACCAATGAGATATCCCTCATAATTAGTATTTTATTCAATTTATTAAAAAACTTAAAGTTATACATAGTCTCTAGCTCCTTAGCTATACACCAAAAACGTTCCCAAAAGTAAAGTTTATTAATTTATCAATGACAAATAAATGACAACAAATACAATTTATATTCATTCTAAACAATACATATATATGCCTTCAACAGCTAAAATCAATGAAAATCTGAAATCTCCATTGAAATTATACTTACCTAAAACAGGTAGACATTTGGAAATATGAATTACATTTTCAGTACCCAGGCAAATATTAAAGGGGCTACAATTGTAGCATCAGATTCCACAATAAATTTAGGTGTATCAATATCTAATTTTCCCCAAGTAATTTTTTCATTTGGAACTGCTCCTGAATAGGACCCGTAAGAGGTTGTAGAATCAGATATCTGGCAGAAATAACTCCAAAATGGAATATTTGGCATTTCCATATCCTGATAAAGCATAGGCACTACACAAATAGGGAAATCACCAGCAATACCACCGCCAATTTGAAAAAAACCGATTCCTTTACCTTCACTATTTTTAATATACCAATCAGCCAGCCAGCCCATATATTCAATACCACTTTTCATAGTGGTTGCGGTCATTTCTTTTTTCATAACATACGAAGCAAAGATATTTCCCATTGTTGAATCTTCCCAACCTGGCACTACGATCGGTAAGTTTTTTTCCGCAGCAGCAAGCATCCAGGAGTTTTTTGGATCAATTTCATAATATTGTTCCAAAACACCACTTAATAACATCTTATACATGAACTCATGTGGAAAATAGCGCTCACCTGCAGTATCGGCGTCTTTCCATAATTTATGGATGTGCTTTTGCAGCCTGCGGAAGGCTTCTTCCTCAGGAATACAGGTATCAGTAACTCGGTTATAATGGTTTTCTAAAAGATCCCACTCATCTTGCGGACTTAAATCTCTATAGTTAGGCACTCTTTTATAATGCGAATGTGCTACAAGATTCATAATATCTTCTTCAAGATTAGCGCCTGTACAAGATATTATAGCTACTTTATCCTGACGAATCATTTCAGCTAAAGAAATGCCAAGCTCTGCTGTACTCATTGCTCCGGCGAGTGTGATCATCATTTTTCCACCCTCATCTAAATGGGTTTCATATCCTTTTGCAGCATCCATCATAGCTGCAGAATTGAAATGAAGGAAATTCCCCTCCATAAATTGCGATATAGGTCCTCTTGTGCTCATCTTATTTGTGTATTAATCCGCAAAAATAAACAAATATTCCTATTAAAGGAATCTACTTAAGTTATTCAAAATATATACTTCTAGTAATTGACTAGATCAGTGCCAAACTCTGGGCAGGTTATTAAATTCCTTGTACATTTGAGCAATGAAACTTAATGGTTTGCTACAACCCATTTAAGCTTACAGTTTTAATAGCCCTATTAACAAAAATTAATGAAAACTCCTGCTTTAATCCTATTGTTCTTTTTTTTGATATCAAATGCCATAGCTCAAAAAAAATTAATCAAAAGGCTATTATCAAATGAAATTGATACGACACGAAAACCCAGTTTCATGCCAATTCCGGTATTGGGTTATAAACAGGAAACAGGTTTTGAATTTGGCTTAGGAACACTTTATTCGATTTATATGGATCGCAAAGATCCCCTTAACCGAAGTTCCAACTTTTCTGTACTTGGCTCTATATCCACAAAAAAACAATATAACATCTCCATAAAAAGTGATGTATATACCGTTAAAAATAAATACCATTTGATGAGCGAATTAAAATTTAGAAGAACGCCTTTCAATTTTTATGGCATAGGAAACAATACGCTCGAACTTAATGAAAACAAGGTTCTTGAAGACCAGTTCAAGCTTTTTCTGGAAGCAGAAAAAACACTTCTTCCATTTACCTATACAGGCATATCTTTAGGGTTCGAGCAATATAAATATACTGACAGAGCACCTGGAGGACTATTCTCCTCCGACCCTAATCTACAAGGGAAGAAAGGTGGCCCGGTTTTGTTTGTTGGGCTTTCACAAAGTTATGACACCAGAAATTCAAATAACTATCCAACAAAAGGATTTTTTGGTAGGATAACCTATCAATATGCACCAAACCTATTTTCTCAAAGCAATTATAGCGCAAGCCAGATTAAGGTGAAAGCAAGCAACTTTTTCCCCCTAGCGAAACAGTTGGTATTGGGCTTAAATGGTATATTTTACAGTATACAGAGTGAAAATACCCCCTTTTATTTACTGCCTCAACTCGGAAACGATGAGATGATGCGGGGCTATTATAGAGGTCGTTTCCGAGATGAAAACCTTATTGCGGCACAAACTGAACTGCGTTATCGTTTCTCCAACAGATTTGGCCTTGTTGCATTTGCAGGCGCAGGCAGGGTTTTCAAAAATGGTGATTTCGCATTCAATGCTTTAAAACCTAATTTTGGAGGCGGTATGAGGTATTTTTATGATCCTGAAAAAGGCTTAAGCATACGCCTTGATTATGGCGCAGGCGAAAAAGCACCAAATGAGAAAAGACAAAGTGGTTTCTACATCAGTCTTGCTGAGGCCTTTTAATTAAAATTTTATTTTAAAGTGCTCCTTTGCCTGCCCTTTTTTGAAAAAGACCAAGCCAATCCAAAATAAATCTATGGTTAAAGTAACCTGCGGATGTGCCTTAATTTCTGCCCAAGCTTCCTTCATCCCTTTACTCCAATAAATATCATCGAAAATCAAAAGCGTATTTTCCTGAACTTTTGGCAAGCACCATTTAAAATAATTTAACGTTGCCTCTTTACGGTGATTGCCATCTAGGTATACAAAGTCAAGCTTTTGCTGCGCAGAAACTATTGCAGGCAATAATTCATCAAAATTACCTACCCGCAAATCAATATTTTTAAGGTGTAGTGCTTCGAAATTATTTGACGCTACATGAGCGGTTTGAGGACACCCTTCAATGGTAATTACCTTAGCATCGGGACAAGCTTTAGAAAGATATGCTGTAGTTAGGCCTAAACAAGTACCCAGCTCTATGATGTTGGCCGGCTTATTTTCTTTTGCTAAACGATAGATAAGTTGTGCTAAACGCGGACTTTTAAGTGCGTTTTTAGCAATTTGCCGCACCTTTTTATTCCTGTTTTTATTTAAATGAGACCCCGCGCCAAGGTCTGTCACCTCAATGACCTGATCGTCATGATAGAGTTTTTTTCTTTGTTCTTCTATACTATCGTAATCATTATTAAACTTAAAATCGTAAATTACTTCATCTGTAAGCTTATAAACAAATGGAGAATGTGTACCATGTCTACTTTTAGCGGTAAAACGATGCTTCAGAAAATCGATAAAAAAACTAAAATCCATAACCGCAAAAATAGACAAACGCACAATTGTAATTGCATATAATGGAAAATAGTACAGAAATAAGTGCCCTCGTAAAACTTCTGGATGATCCAGACAAGGAAGTTTTCCAACTTGTAACGCAGCGTTTATTAGAACATGGCTCTGCAGCAATAGCCGTTTTAGAAAGCACCTGGGAAGAATCAATGGATTCGCTCTTACAAAATCGCATCGAAGAACTTGTCCACCACATACAATTCATTAGCGTTAAAGAAGACCTTAATTTATGGTACCAAAGTGGAGCATTTGATTTGTTAAGAGGTGCGCTCATCATCAACCGCTATCAATATCCAGACTTAGACGAGCAAAAAATCATCAATAACATGGAAGAAATAAAAAGAGAAATCTGGTTGGGCCTGCAAAAGGAAATGAGTTCTATTGAAAAAATAAAACTCTTCAATCATGTTTTCTACAACTATTTTGGTTTTACAGGAAACGTCAAAAACCACCTCGACCCACAAAACTCCTTCATCAATCAAGTGCTGGAAAGCAAAAAAGGCAACCAGATTTCATTAGCTATTATTTATGCTACCATAGCACAAAAATGGGTCACATAAAATAATTGGGGATTAGGCAAAAAGTTTTTCCATTCTGAACAGGAAGAATTTAGTATCTACAACACCCCTTTGATTAGCTCTAAA
>NZ_JBEONS010000042.1:0-19402 GCF_040544395.1 Pedobacter sp. CG_S7
TAAATAAAGCAAAACAAACAAAAAAATCCTAACACGAAATCCACAAAATGTTAACAAGCATCTGATTTTTAACTATTTTTATGCGTTGACCCTGGAGGAGCTGATGTCAAAAATACCTAAAATGGAACGCTTTTGGCGGATATTGAATGAACAGGCCACTATGGCACAGGAACAGCGGATATTGAACAACATCAGTATGTCTGGTATAGAACGTTATCAAGCACTGCTAAAGACATATCCCTTTATTGAACAAAGATTGCCGCAGAAACATATTGCTTCTTTTTTAGGGATGACCCCGGTTTTTCTGAGTCAGATACGGAAGGAATTAGTAAAAATGTAAAAGGAGGCTTGCGCCTCCTTCTGGTACTTTATCTATTTTTCCGTACGGCGACATCATCGGCTACGGCCGTTGCTTCAATCTCAATGAGTGCATCGGGAGAGAAAAGAGAGGATACCTCGAAAATAGTATCGGCGGGATAAGGTGCCGTAAAATACTTGCTCCGAAGCACTACAATTTTTTCAAAGTTACCCATGTCGCGGAGTAAAATCGTTACCTTCACTACGTTTTTTAAGCTTGATCCACCAGCTTTCAATACCTTCTCTAAATTCTCGAAAGCCTTTTGTGCTTGGGTGTCAAAATCGCCAATACCCACCAATTTGCCATGATCATCTAGGGCTGTCTGTCCTGATATAAAAAGAAGATCTCCCACACGGTAGCCTTGGGCCAAGTGAAAAGGTGCATAGGTGTCCGGTGTAATTTTTATCTGTGTAATTTCCATGTTTCTTGTTGTTTTGATATGTGTTTAAATTAATTATTCGTTTTTATCAACTTGCGCAGAAAGTATTTGCTACATGAAACCAAAAAATAAATGCTATATGATGGATGTTTTACAACTTGGTTGTCATATACATCATTATACTTCAGCAAGTTGTTTAATGATTTTCTGGCTATGGCTAATCGTTGCTTCCGGCCATAACATATCCCGATGAAATGCAACCGTCGGAATCTCCTTCAAAGTCTTTATAGGCCAATGGGGATCTACCAGAGCTGCCTTTCCAATGGCGATCAGATCGGCGTGCTGTTCATCCAACGCTATTGCGGCTTTGTCAAGCTGGTGTAAACCACCGTTGGCAATCACCGGAAGTCCTGTTACTTCACGGGCGATAGAGGCTAAAGAAGATTCATTTGGATAAAAACTATCCCGTTCCCATTCACCGGTTTGTACGGCAACGTGAACAAAATCAGGACTCGCAGTTTTTACTTCTGCTAATAATTCCTTTGCTGTAACAGCACCATCCTTCCAACGGTAAGTCATGTCATTGACTTTTCCTTCAGATATTCTCAATCCAATTATAAAATGGGTAGGAACCTCTTTCCTGATTCCTGCGATGAGCTCAGCAATAATCCGGAATCGGTTTTGCATGTTACCTCCATAACGATCAGTTCGTTTATTGAGCTCAGGAGTGAGGAATTGATCTAACAGGTAACCATTAGCTCCATGGATTTCTACGCCGTCGAAAACAGCCTGATAAGCATTCACTGCGGATAGTATGAATTCCTTTTGCAGACGAGAAATTTCGTCCATTGACAAGGCAGCGGGTAAGAGAAAATTTCCTTCTCCGCCATATGCACTTGCCTGTACACCGATAGGTTGCACAGCAGAAGGAGCAAAAGTTTTGGGTATATATTGGGACAAAGCTCCAGAATGCATCAATTGTGCAAATATCAATGTTTGATACCGCTTAATTGATTGTGTCACTTTACGCCAAGCATTCACCTGGTTAGGTGTTACAAGACCCGGTTGGTTAGGGTAGCCTTGGCTGCTAAAGTTATCAGTATAAATGCCTTCTGTAATAATAATGCCAAAGCCACCTTCGGCAAAGGCTGAATAGTAATGTGCCATTTCATCGGTAGCCAAGCCTTCAACAGTTGCACTAACCCGAGTCATTGGAGCTACAACTGTTCGGTTGATGAGTTTTTGGTTCCATAGTTCAGTAGGTTGAAATATGGGGTGATTTTCTATGTTCATTTTTAATCTATTTTGAATAACAAAGGTAGACCCATTCGTATGCTCGAACCGTTAAACTATTTTAAGAAAGCATGATAAACTATTTTAATTTCTGGAAAATAGGCTTAGATAAATCTTGGCTAGAATTGATCCGTAAGATGAACAACCATTAATTTATTAAAATCAGGGGGGCTACCGTTCCCTGAATACTTTCCCCTTCAATAAAAGAATACGTACCCATTGCGTAGCAAAATACGTAGGCGTTGCTTACGTATGTGGATGAAATCTTCTTCAATTTTATCGTCCATTAAATCCGCAACTCTATGGATAAACAAATACTCTTTTCCCGTCCCTTGTGATAATTGTCGCCAGTCAACAGGCAGGTCGGGATTTACTATAAATCTTTTATTTATGTTACAGGAAATGAGCTCCAAACTGCTCCAAGAACTGGAGTTGGGATTGGAACGTTTTACCGCCCAGGTTAGTGATCCATTGGAAAGATTGGTACAAAGCCTAAAATTGATACGGGATAGTCTCCATAAGTTAAAACAACTGATGGAGACTTATCCCTTTGATACCAATGAAGAAGAGATCTACTTTTTCAAATGCATCAAACCTGCCTTTTACTGCCACCAGATTTATTGCACCGAAATGTACACGATTGAAACGGGCTTCCCTTTTGGAGATGTCAGCAAACAATTAGTTTTTTTAGAGGGTGAGCTGACCTACCTTGATCGTTACTTTAAAAAACATGCTTTCCTCTACCAGTATTATAAACTTGGTGCCAGTGATCTGGACAGTCTTTATTTCGTTCGAGGTATAGTGACGCAGACGATATTACTGCCGAATATTCCAGAACTGGACCCTGCTTTTTCAACCAGTTGCGATCACCTGTTTTCAAAGTTCAAAGGGATAGAAATGCTGAAGAACACATTATTGGAGAAAATTACTGAAATCAAACAGGGACACAATACAATTGAAGAAATGCCGGGTGAACTGAAGTGGACAGGTGATAAGGTCAATCTTGCAGAAATCATCTATGGCATTTATTTTACCGGGCAGATCAACCATGGAAAAATCGAACTTTCGACATTGACAAAATGGATGGGAAAACTCTTTCAAATCGACCTGAAACGTATCTACAGCGATTATAGGGATATCCGAAACCGAAAAATCGCCTCGCCTACCCAATACCTTGACCAGATGCGCAAGGCTATGCACCAACGCATTGATGATGAAAACGCTTTTAAGCCTCAGGAAATGATGCCGAAAAAAAAATTTTGATAAAATCTTTCGTAGCTACGAAGAACTATCGCATCAAAAAACTGGGGCCTTTGAACCTTTGCTTTATCAAATCCCGGTGCAATGGAGCATCGGGACAAAAGCAAAGAGATTATGTTACAACAATTCACGTGGCAGGAGTTTCTGATAGCCATACTGGTGCTTACCCTGGTCTGGTATGCGGCTGTTATCCTGATTTTCTACCGAAAAGAACTCGGTGTTTTTTTTAGTGGTAAACTACAGCAGAAAAATGCCCCCTTGCCCCACCGATGGGAAAAAGGGGTTGAAACGATGGAGAAAGAAGATGTCGATAGTCCCGAGGAACTTTTGGGCAGGCCAAAGCTACCCGAGGGAACCAGCAGCGTAAGCATGGGGCAGATCGGTTTTGCAGGGAATGATGATGATGCGAAATCCCAACAGCTCGGGCTGGTTCCCGATGTGTTGCAGGAGCTCAAAGAAGTATTTGCCATCCTTGAAAAAGAGGACGGCAGCAAAAAGGACTTTTTTAATCTGATGGAAGTAGTAAAGGAAAAATACGGACAGATCGGTTCCAATCCCAATATCGGGCGCATCAATGAATTTATTGCCGGACATGTCCCTTTCCACCTTTCAGCAGAAGAACTGGATAATCTCTGGGATTAGCCGGTATCAGTGTAATCTTCTTTAATCCGTGTAATCATCTTAAAAAAATCATCATGAAAAATCAATTCAACAGCCCCAGAAAGCAATATATAGCCAAATCCCTTTTATTGGCCTTTACCCTTTGTATCTACAACTTGCTTTCCAGCCTATCGCTCTTTGCGCAGGACGGGAATGCCGGGATACAGGAAGCGACCAACAAAGTCAAGGGCTATTTCGATACAGGTACCGATCTGATGTATGCCATCGGTGCAGTGGTCGGCATCATCGGCGCAATAAAAGTATTCAACAAGTGGAACGCCGGGGAACCGGATACCAATAAGGTAGCCGCTGCATGGTTCGGCAGCTGTATTTTTTTGGTGGTCGTAGCCACCGTCCTTAAATCATTCTTTGGCATTTAACCCATACCCTTATGTCTTCCATCTATCACATCAACAAAGGCGTTTCCAAGCCCATCGAATTTCGGGGGCTGAAAGCACAGTATATCGCTTATCTGGCCATCTGCCTGGTGTTATTGCTGATTTCCTTTCCCATCCTCTACATTTCGGGTTTAAGTCTTTTTATCGTCCTGCCCCTGATCATTACGCTGGGTACGGCACTTTTCTTTACCGTATTCCACCTCAGCCATCGGTTCGGGGAACATGGTTTAATGAAGTATCTCGCCAAACGCGGCCTGCCCGATCACCTCAAATTCCGTTCTAGGCGGGTATTTACCTCGCTGAAACGGAAGCCAGAAATCTCACATCCCCATACTAAAAGCTAAGGTTATGGTAGAAGCACAAAACATACTGCCGATCTATAAGGTAGAAAACAACGCCATCCTGTCCATGCAGGGCGATATGACCATTGCCTACAAAGTGGAACTGCCGGAGATCTTTACTTTATCGGACAGGGACTACGAGGCTTATCACCAGAGCTGGGTAAAAGCGATCAGGCTATTGCCCCGGCACAGTGTTTTTTTGAAACAGGACTGGTTTACCGAAAGTGCTTACAAGGCAGACTACGATAAGACCGATAACAGTTTCCTTTCCCGAAGCAGTGAGCAATTTTTTAATGAACGTCCCTTTTTAGACCATCAATGCTATATTTTCCTGACCCAAAAGCCAAAAGACAGAAAGGTTTCAAGTTCGACCTATAGCAACATCCTGCGCAAGTCCATTGTACCCCAACAGATGGTCAACCCTAGACTTTTTAAAGATTTTCTGGACAGTGCCGGCCAGTTTGAGCGGGTATTGGCCGATAGCGGTTTTGTGTCCATGCAAAGGCTGGACGATGACGGACTTGCGGGAACGGCAAATCATGCAGGGATTATCGAACGATATTGTTTTCTTTTGAATTCCGGTGGACAGCCTATGATCCGTGACATCCACATCAAGGATGAAATCCGCATCGGCGACAAACGTTGTGAGCTATACACCCTCTCGGATGCGGAGAATATGCCCGCACTTTGTGGCAGCCGGATCAATTACGATAAATACAGCACCGACCGGACGAAGTTTTCCATCGGCTTCGCCAGTCCATTGGGTGCTCTGCTCAACTGTAACCACATCCTCAGCCAGTATATCTTTATAGAAGATGTACAGAAAACCATCAAACGATTGGAAGCCAAGAAACTCCGCCTGCAATCCCTGTCGGCCTATTCCCGTGAAAATTCCATTAGCCGGGATGCGACCAATGATTTTTTGAACGAGGCGGTCGCCTCACAGCGTCAGCCCATCAAGGCCCATTTCAATGTGCTGGCCTGGTCGGACGATGCACAAAAAGCAAAAGATCTGAAAAACCTGGTATCATCGGCAATGGCGCAGCTGGATGCGGTGGCCAAACAGGAAACCGATGGACAGGCGCAGATCTGGTGGGCAGGACTTCCCGGCAATGCCGCCGATTTTCCCATGAACGACACCTTTGATACGTTCGTGGAGCAGGCCACCTGTTTTTTCAATCTGGAAACCGGCTATAGAAGCAGTATAAGCCCCTTTGGTCTCCGTTTGGGCGATAGGCTCTCGGGAAAACCGGTGCATGTGGATATTTCGGACGAACCCATTCAGCAGGGTTTTACCACCAATCGGAACAAGTTCATTCTTGGGCCAAGTGGCAGCGGAAAATCATTTTTCACCAATCACATGGTGCGCTCCTATTATGAGCAGGGTACGCATGTGGTACTGGTGGATGTGGGACACAGCTACAAAGGGCTTTGCGATCTGGTGGGCGGATATTATTTTACTTATTCGGAAAGTGACCCGATCAAGTTCAATCCCTTTTACCTGACCGAGGGTGATGTGCTGGATACCGAAAAAAAGGAAAGCATCAAGACTTTGCTATTGGCGCTCTGGAAAAAGGATGATGAGCGTTTCAGGCGCAGCGAATACGTGGCTCTGTCTAATGCCTTGACCTTATATTTTGCCCATCTGGACACTCGCCTAGATATATTCCCCTGTTTCAATTCCTTTTACGAGTTTTTGATGTCCGAATACATGCAGGTTTTGGAAGATGGCAAGGTCAAGGAAAAAGATTTTGACGTGGGAAATTTCCTGTATGTTTTAAATCCCTATTACCGTGGAGGCGAGTTTGATTACCTGCTGAACGCTTCGGAAAACCTTGATCTGCTGCACCAGCCCTTTATTGTTATAGAACTGGACAACATCAAAAACCATCCGATTTTGTTCCCTGTTGTTACGCTTATTTTGATGGAGATGTTCATTTCCAAGATGCGCAAGCTGAAAGGGGTTCGCAAGGTTTTACTCATTGAAGAATGCTGGAAAGCCATCGCAAAGGACGGCATGGCAGAATACATCAAATACCTTTTCAAGACCGTAAGGAAGCATTTCGGGGAAGCCATTGTGGTGACGCAGGAGGTAGAAGACATCATCAGCTCGCCGATTGTCAAACAGGCCATCATCAACAATTCGGACTGCAAGATATTATTGGATCAGAGCAAGTACCAGAACAAGTTCGATGCGATACAGGAGCTTTTGGGACTGACCGAAAAGGAAAAGGCGCAGATCCTTTCCATGAACAAGGCCAACGATCCTAAGCGCAAGTATAAAGAGGTATTTATCTCATTGGGTGGACAGTATAGTAAAGTTTACCGAACAGAGGTATCGATGAGCGAATACCTGGCCTATACCACCGAAGAAAGCGAAAAGATGCAGGTACAGGAATATGCCATCCGGTATGGCAGCATCCAAAAGGGCATTGCGGTACTGGCGCAGGAAATCAAAACTAAAACAGATAAAAATAATAAGTTATGAAAAATCTAATCATGCTATGTGCAGTTGCGGTACTATTTGTTACCGCCTGCAACCAAACAACGGATACCCGTTCATTTATTCCAGGCATCTATGTGAACCAATCAGCCGGGGAGTACAGTATTGCAAGTGATACGCTGGTCATCGAGGCTTCGGAAAGCAACAATTATTTTATCCATCGTAAAACAGGCTTTCGCCGGATCACTGATGGAAAGCCTGGAAAACGAGAGTATGAAACAGAGGAATGGAATGCCCTTTACGATCAGGGTACAAAGTCTTTGACCGAAATGGACAAGGGCAAGCTGCTTACTTTCTATCCCGAGGCGAACAAGCTATTGGTTGGCAAGAGGGAGTACAAAAAGATAAATAAATAAATGGTCAACCATTTAAATAATTGAATAATGATGAGATCAATTCACAAAATCGGTGTAATCCCTTACATCGGTGCAATCAAAAAAATCATGAAGAAGTACATGGTCATCCTTCCGGTGAGTGCCATGACGCTGTTTGTATCCCTGCCCACAGGGGCAAATGCACAGATAGCGGTATTGGAGGTTATCAAGGCAGGAGTAAAAAAAGTAATCAAGGCGGTCGACCTGAAAGTTCAACGGCTGCAAAATGAAACCATCTGGCTCCAAAATGCCCAAAAGGTTTTGGAAAACCAGTTGTCCAAATTAAAGCTGACAGAGATTGCCGACTGGACACAAAAGCAGAAAGATCTGTACAAGAGCTATTACGAGGAACTCTGGAAAGTCAAATCAGCCATTGTCTATTACAAACGCATCAAAGACCTGACCCAAAAGCAGGTATCCATTGTGGACGAGTACAAATGGGCATGGGGACTGTTCCAAAAAGACAAGCATTTCTCCGGGGATGAGCTGGATTATATGCAGAAAGTCTATTCGGGCATACTGGATGCCAGTATCAAGAACCTGGATCAGATCCTGCTGGTCGTTAATTCATTCAAGACCCAGATGAGCGATGCCCAAAGGTTGGAAATCATCAACCTGGCCGCTGACCAGATGGATACCAATTATAGCGACCTCAAAACTTTCAATACGCAGAACAGCCTTTTGAGCATCCAAAGGGCAAAATCATTGGACGAGGTCGTCCTTTTAAAAGAACTGTATGGGATCGAATAAGCGAAAAGCGTTGTTGTGCGTACTGGTCTTGTTATTTTCTGTAACCAGCACTTTCGCACAGACCTGGGGCGAGTTCTTCAACCAGAAGAAAACGCAGAAAAAATACCTGTTGGAACAGCTTGTAGCCTTGAAAATATATGCGGGCTACCTGAAAAAAGGTTATGACATTGCCAGCTCCGGCATTGCTACCGTAAAGGACCTGAAGAACGGGGAGTTCAGCCTGCACAATGCCTTTGTTTCCTCGCTGAAAAGCGTTAGCCCCGCCATCCGGAACAGCGCAAAAGTGGCGGAGATCATTTCCTGTCAATTGGCCATCAGCAGGGCATTCAACGGCATCGGGAATGGACATCCACTCACGCTTTCCAATCAGCTTTATATTCTTGATGTAAGGGACAACGTGATGGAAGAATGCCTGAACGATCTGGAAGAGCTGCTATTGGTGATTACCTCCAGAAAGGTGGAAATGACAGACGACGAGCGCATCAAAAGACTGGACAAAGTCTATAGTGCCATGAAAGAAAAATCCGCATTTGTACAAAGTTTTACCACCGATGTAAGTCTGCTGATAAGGCAGAGAGAGAACGAACAAAAATCCATTGACCATTTAAAAGAACTGTATGGAAACGAATAAGCTAAAATTTTTAAGGTTAGGCATACTACTGCTGTTGCTAAGTGCATCAGTACTGTCCTCCAAAGCCCAATCTACCGAAGTACAGCAACTGTTGCTGAATGTGGAGAAGTTGAGCCAGCTCAAAAACATCCTTTCCGATATCAAGAAAGGCTATACCGTAATCTCGGGTGGCTACAATGCGATCAAAAATATTTCCCAGGGTAATTTCTCCCTGCATGAGGTATTCCTTGATGGTATGATGCTGGTCAGTCCCGAGATCAAAAAGTACAGGCGTGTGGCAGATATTATCAGCTATCAGAAAAGCATCATCAGTGAATACAAAAACGCATTTGACCGCTTCAAGGCTTCGGACAGTTTCAGTATAGAGGAGATCAGTTATCTGGGACTGGTATATAAGCAGCTATTTGATCAGAGCGTGGACGATCTGGATGAACTGCTGACGGTGATCACTTCCTCAAAGCTCAGGATGGGCGATGATGAACGCTTGCAGGCCATTGACCGGATTTTTGCGGATACCGAAGATAAGCTGATGTTCCTGCGCAGTTTCAATAAAGAGGCAAGCATCCTGAACCTGCAAAGGCAAAAGGAAAAAGCGGATGTCAATGCCGCCAAAAAATATTATAACCTTAACTGATCTGTTATGAAAGCATTAACAACCGTATTTATTGTAATAACCGCCCTATTTTTGCCCCAACTTGCAGGCGCACAGGGTGTGGCGGAAACACTGGGCGGAATGCAACCTGTTCTTGACAGGGTGTACAGCGAGATGTTGCCATTATGCAGTCGGCTGATTGATGTTGCCCGTGGCATAGCTGGATTTGGGGCGCTCTGGTATATCGCCAGCCGGGTATGGCGCCAGATTGCCAGTGCCGAACCCATAGACTTTTACCCGCTTTTGCGGCCATTCGCCCTAGGCATGGCGATTATGATGTTCCCCATGGTCATTGCGCTGATGAACGGTGTATTGTAGCCCACCGTATCGGCTACGGGTAAAATGGTCAGCGACAGTAACAAAACGATCGAACGTTTACTGAAAGCCAAAGAAAATGCCATCAAAAAGAGCAAAAACTGGCAGATGTACGTGGGCGAAAGCGGCAGTGGCGATCGAAGTCAATGGTACAAATACACTTTTCCAAAAGACCCCAATGGGGAGGATGAAACCTTTTTGGACGGCATTGGCCATGACATCCAGTTTTTTATGGACAAGCAGATGTACAATTTCCGTAATTCCATCAAGCAATGGATGAAGGAGATTTTAGAAGTGCTGTATGCCGCTGCCTCGCTCTGCATCAATACCGTAAGAACTTTCTTTTTGATCGTGCTGGCAATCCTGGGGCCGTTGGTATTTGGCTTTGCCGTATTCGATGGTTTCCAGAATACCTTAACGGTATGGCTGGCAAGATATATCAACATCTTTTTGTGGCTGCCCATTGCCAATATCTTCGGAAGCATATTAGGCAAGATACAGGAGAACATGCTGAAACTGGACCTTTCGCAGATCGAGCAGCAGGGCGATACCTTTTTCAGCGGAACCGATTTAAGTTATCTCATTTTTCTGATCATCGGCATCGTGGGCTATTTCTCGGTTCCCAATGTGGCCAATTATGTGGTACATGCGGGCGGAGGAAATACCATTCTTCAAAAAGTGAATACGATTGTCAGCAATACCAGCAGTGCAGGAATGAAGACTGCTTCGGCAGGTGCGGGGATGGCGGCAGATGCACTCGGCGATGGCTACAGGAACGTAAAACAAAGTTTTGCAGGATCGAGCAATAACGATTATTTCCCCGACAAGGGAGGCAGCCAGCACCAGCATGATAAACTAAGTGGTAAGTAACCACTCTCATTTCTCACATCTCAAATCTTTAAAAAATGTTCAGTCAATTCAAAAATATAGACACCGCATTCCGGCACATCAAAACGTTCAGTATTTTCCTGATCCTTGCCTGTATCCTGATTTCGGGCTTTGCCATCTGGAAAAGTTACGATATGGTCAAAACCGCACAGGCAAAGATCTATATACTGGCCAACGGAAAAGCAATCGAGGCTTTTAGCGCCGAGCGCAAGGACAATCTTCCGGTAGAGATCAGGGATCACGTAAAGATGTTCCACCATTACTTTTTTACGCTCGACCCCGATGAAAAGGTCATCCAGCGCAACATTAAACTTGCGCTGAACCTTTCGGACGAAAGTGCCAAAAAAAGCTATGACAACCTAAAGGAACAAGGTTTCTACAGGAACCTGATCTCCGCCAATATCTCCCAGGAAATAACCGCGGACAGCATCAAACTGGATATAGATCAATATCCCTTTTACTTCCGCTATTATGCCACCCAGAAGCTCATCCGTTCCAGTTCGACCATCATCAGGAAACTGGTTACCCAGGGCTATCTAAGGAATGTATCAAGATCAGATAACAATCCCCATGGCTTTCTGGTGCAGCGCTGGGAAACACTGGAAAACAGGAACGAACCTTTAAAACCATAACGGTATGAAATTATTCAGAAAAAATACGGGCCCGATAGACCATGATGCAATGGCACAAAGGATAGCGGGAAACATTATCGGCAGGCAGCAGAGACTGGCCGCCTACCTGAACGGAAAAACCAAAAACGTAACGGTAAAGACATGGTTGTTTATCCTGATCGGTTTCTGCTGCCTGCTGGGAAGTTATTGTGCTTTCTTGCTCATTACCGCACTCCATTAAATCGGTGCAATCCTAATTTATCATTGAAATCACATTAAAAAAAACAAGGAAATGGAAACAAAAAAAACAGACAAACGGAAAATCCTGTTGGTACTTCCCGTATTGATCGTCCCCTTTATGGCACTGGCATTCTATGCCATGGGCGGTGGAAAGGGAAATGCCATCCATCAGCAAACAGCACAAAAGGGCATCAATACCGAGCTGCCCGATGCGGCATTCAAAAAGGATGAACCTACCGACAAGATGGGCTTTTACCAACAATCAGACCGGGACAGTTCAGCCAATAAAAACAGTAAGGGTTTGGCCGGTGTTGCAGAGCGTTTGGGCTTTAACAGCAGCGAAGAAGACCCGCAGACCACAGCGATAAACGAGAAACTGGAAGCCCTGAACAAGGAGATCAGCAGGCCCGAAGAACCTGCCAGAAGCCAAACTTCAGCAGCTGGAAATACTTCTTCTTCATCTATTAAAAACGATGTTGACCGTCTGGAGGCACTGATGAGAACCATGCAGTCGGGCAAGGACGAAGACCCTGAAATGGCGCAGCTCAGCGGGATGATGGACAAGATCATATCTATCCAAAACCCCGAACTGATACAGCAGCGGCTGAAAACACAGCAATCATCCAGTCCGGACAGTCTTTTCAGGGCCATTCCCGCAACTATTGTGGACAACCAGAAAGCGGTACAGGGCGCCACCATCAAATTACAGTTACAGGATAGCGTTCGTCTGAACGGCCTGCTCATTCCCAAGGGACACCTGCTTTTTGGTGTATGCAGAATTACCAACCAAAGGCTTTTACTGGACATCAAAAATATCAGGATGGGTACCTCCATCATACCGGTTGACCTTACCGTCTATTCCCTTGATGGCATGGCGGGCATTTATGCCCCTGAAGCGATGCTGGCCGATGCGGTAAGTGGTGGCGCCGATGATGCCATCAGAAGTATGCAGTTCCTGTCTATGGATCAATCCATTGGGGTACAGGCTGCCGGTGCCGGAATAGATGCCGCAAAGGGGCTCTTCAGTAAAAAGGTAAAAAAAATCAAGGTAAAACTTGAGGCTGGCAGTTCAATCCTGTTGCGCAACAACAAGCCCGAAAAACATTGATGCCATTGGGCAGGAAATCAATATTTATCAATTCATTAAAAATCAAAGGCAATGAATCTTAACAATCTGGAAAATCTCCGCGAAGAGATGAAAAATCTGGGCTTCAGGGACAAGCTCATCGATAAAATGGAAGAGCACATCAAAAAGGATGTTCCCGAATTCACGCTCAACGATACCCGTCCGGCCACAAAGGGACAGGTTGACCTTGCACTGCACTTCAAGCAGTCCGGGCAGTCCGATTTCTATTATTTCAACAAGTTTACCGTCAGCCACAATCAGGGCAAGCCGTTGGAAGAGGGACAACAATACATGGTCATTACCAAAAATGATCAGGGAAAGAACATGGTCAAAAAACTGGAAAACGCAACCGATGCCATTACTTTCTTTAAGGAGCAGAAAGGCGATAGTGAACTTGCTGTTGGCAAGGATGCCGCAAACAAGGTGATGATTGCCAATATGGAGAACGGCAAGATCAATTATGTGGCAAAGGATTTCAACCGTACCTTCTATGCTACTCCCGTAAACCAGACCATCTGGCTGGAACGTGGCAGGGGCTTTACCGCTGAACAAGCCGCCAATTTGATACAGGGACGTTCGGTGTACCGTGATGATATGATGAACATGGGTGGCGAAACCTACAAGGCATGGGTAAAGCTGGATTTTGAAAAGGGAAAAGACCGTTTTCAGAATTACAGCACCAACCAGTACCATGACCCATCATACGGTTTTGACATCAGCAAGGTACTCGACAAGTTCAACATCAAGGAACTGCAAGATCCTGCAAAAAAAGAGCTGCTGGAATCTTCGTTAAGGAACGGCAACAGGCCATTGGTGACTACGGTAAAAGAGGGACAGGAGGTAAAAGTATTTTTGGAGGCAGTGCCACGCTACAGCCAGCTGAACATGTACGCAGAAAATGGCAAGCCCGAAAAAAGAGAACAGTTTTTAAAAGAGTCCACTCTTTCCACAAGGCTCGACAATAGCAAGGGACGTGAAAAGGAGCTGAACGAAAGCCAGGGAATCAGGAGATAAAATAATATCTTCGTTCTTTGCGTTTATGAAATCAATTATTTAAAAACATAAAACCATTAAAAATTAAATTTAAAACAACATGGAAAAATTTGCAGAATTAAAGGAGCTGATCGCATCAGCGGAAGCAGACGCAACATCATTTTTTGAAAAGAAAAACAATGCAGCTGGAACAAGGCTAAGAAATGCCCTTCAAAAAACAAAAACATTGGCACAGGACATCCGCAAGGAGGTTACAGCTAAAAAGAACGAAAAATAGGCACAGATAATGTGTTTTGGGGAAAAGGTTTGACTGGCAACAGTCAAACCTTTTTTAGCGTTCTAAAATATCTTTTATAAAAGTTTCTTTTCCTTTGCCCAGTTTCTTTTGATGGTCGCTAAAAAGTACATTTTCTTCTATTTCAGTAATAAGAGAATTTGCATTTTTATGATTATCAGGCAGCTGTTTTAATTTTAATGTATATGAAGATATTTTAGCAGGGGAAAGCTTTCCTCCAAAACTTAACATAAACTTGATAATGCTTAACTTATTAATGTATTCATGACCAGTTATTGAAATGTTAAATCCATTTCTAATTGGTTTTCCAAAATGAAGGACATCTGTTAATTCACTATGATAGACTCCGTTACCATTCCGATCAATTGTCCCAGGAACAACAACTATTTGATAAGAAATTTTCTCCTCATTCTGTAATTGAGAAAAGTTGCAAATAAATACGCTAATTGATAAAGTTAGGTTACCTAAATCATCATAATTTGCCTTTTCAAACTTTATGTAACCACCTATCTCAGGATATTTAATTTGTTTAAAAAGTGCATCAACCAGATAATGTGGTGCAGGCTTTGATTGTCCATCAAGCCGAACATAATAACGCTCATTAAATTGATGAGGTTTACTTATACTCTGCTGTACCTCAAAAACATATAAATAGTTCTCTTCTCTTTCAAGAATTTGCACCGATATTCCAATCGGTAATGGAGATATTCTACTCGAAATCATGTTGATTAATGCATCTTTCTCCTTTAGGATATTTACAGGGGATAATTCACCTACAAATATTTCTTCCGACCTTCCTTCGGGTTTTGTTCCAACGGGAGAACCCCATATCAAAATTCCTCCGGAGGAATTTAGAAAAGCATTTATTCCCCTAATAATGCCTTTGTTTAGTTGATCGTCAAAAGCTCCCTTTGTGCTGTAAGACTTAAACTCTAACGTTTCCGATTCTATATGCTCCTGTTTGAAGAACGTTTCAATATCTTCATAATTTAACTCATGAAGAGCCTTGCCGAGATAAATATTTGAGTAGCCTATCATATTTGATTATATGTTCTAGTGAACTTTCCAAAGTTAGCGATATACAATTTAAGTATATCCTACATACTTTCTCTTAATACAGCGGCAAAAACCGCTTTGCTCGTACCTCGCTACAGCCGATTTTCCGCATCCCGCAACAACAGGCTTCGTACCTCGCCCAATGTTGCCCCTTTCTTTAAGTCCAATCCCGCCGGATCTTCCTTTACTGCTTTCAATGACCGGATTAAAATTTCCCCCAGACTTTTGTTGGGCAAATTTCTCAACAATCCCATGGAACGGACAAGGCGGCTCGTTCTTCGCTTGTTTTTGAAAAAAAATCTTCCCTGCTCGCTGCGCTCGCGAGGTTTTTTTTTCCAAAAAGCCTTGCCGTTCAATGGGATTGGTTTAGGTGAGGGTGCTTAACAAAAGCCAGGAGGCCCCAGCCGACTGATTTTATAGAAAAAAGCACCATGGAAATAGCAACAGGCAGAAGCCCACCCACCAACCCCACAGCGGAGCAGAACAGCACTGCCATAATGCAACCGCCCCAAATCGGGCACAATTCAAACATTTTTTTAATCATAAAAACAACATCATGAAAACGACAGTAATCGAAAACAACAAGACAGGCGAAAAATTAAGCGGTTCAGCAGTAAACAATAAAGCTGATAACAAGGGAGAACAACCAAAAACCAATGGACTACCAATAAGTACAGCCTTTGCCGATAAGACAAAAGGGGAAACCGAGCCGAAGAAAGCCGAAACAGCAAAAACTGCCGACCTGCCAAAAACAGAAGCAACAAAGGTAGAGAACCCACAACCGCAGACACCAAAACCCGATGCCCCGAAAGCGGAAACCGAAAAGGCAAAGGAAATGGTACAGGAAAAACACATTCTAAACTTGGAAAGTACCTTGAAACTGGTGGAAGAACTATACCGCAGAAAAATGCAAAGGGATAGGCTGTTGGACACCATAGACACCTTGGATGCCTTTGAGGTGGCGCAGATTGATAATGCCGACGAAACCGAAGCCAACCATTTTCAGGGTTGTGTCCTGACCATCGAGGACGATAACCGCAGAAAGTTCAGCACCAAAAACCCTGTCATCATCCAGGCGGTGGCACAATTTGTAAATACCATGTGCATCAACAGACTGGCAGAAATCGAAGCGGGCATTATCATCCCCGCATAATCAACGGAACGCCCCTTGTGCCATAGGTACAGAGGGCGTTTTATTCCATTACCAAAATTTACAGACCTGGAAGAAGTATTTACTGAACAGCTCGACCAAATGTATTGGCAGGGCTATGGAGAAACTTTCAAAGAGGACAACCCCGATGCCTACGGCAGGCAATTGGCCGAATTTATGGACAGTTACAAAACCCCGAAATATGAAACATCAAACGTTTTACCTCATGGCAAGGGTTGCCGTGCAATCTGACCAACAAAATATAGCCGACACCGTTCACGAGGTGGAAACACAGGCGACCTTTTCGCTGAATGATACCCCAAACGTAAAAGTATTGGAAACAGCGATTTTATTAACAAGAGTACGGAACATTAAAAACATCAATTATGGCACATCAGATAAATTATAACCAGCAGACAGGGAAACACAGTTTTTTCTCTACAAAGCAAAAGGCATGGCATGGACTGGGTACGATCATAGAAGATTATCCCACCAGTGCAGAAGCGATAAGGTACGCAGGTCTGGATTACCATGTGGAAAAACGCCCCTTGTTTACCTATGATACCGAGAACCACACAGTAGACCCCGAAACGGAACTTTTAGTTCCCGAAATCGAAGTTCCTGACTTTTTTGCTACTGTCCGCACCGACACCGAGCAGGTTTTGGGTGTGGTGGGCAATGATTACCACATTGTACAGAATGTGGATGCCTTTGATTTTTTTGATAGCATTATAGGTGGTAAAGATGGCATTTTATACGAGACCGCAGGGGCATTGTCAGAAACAGGTGCAAGGATATTCATTACCGCCAAACTGCCCGATTACATCCGGGTGGGCAGGGATGACCTGATTGAAAACTACCTATTTTTGACGGCTTCGCACGATGGTTACAGCAGTATAACGGCAGCATTTACGCCCATTCGGATTTGTTGCAACAACACCCTAAATGCAGCTTTGAAAAGTGCAACGAACAGTATCAAGATACGCCACACCGCCAGTGCGCACGAAAAACTGAAACAGGCGCACAAACTTTTAGGAATTTCCAACCTGCTGACCCATGAACTGGAAGAGGTATTTAACCACTGGTCTAAAATCCGTATTACCGACAATGCCGTTAAAAGATTGGTACAGGTGGCAATGGCACCGAGCAGGGAAGTTTTGCAGAACCTGCAAAACGGCAGGGAGGACGAACTTTCAGCCACTTTTAACAACATGGTCGATAACGTGATGGAGTACAACTTTAATAGCGAAACACAGCAAGATGCCACCACAAAAGGCACGTTGTACAGCTGTTACAATGCGGTAACTATGGAAAGTAAAAGATTATGCAAAGCAGTTGTGTAAAAACCTCCAAAGTGCCTGTATTACAGGCGCTACTTTACATAAACACTTTACATAAGATTACTCCAGATATTTGTGATGGCAATTTTGCCACGACATTTAAAAGAGTAATCAATGGAAACATTTGAAGAATTAATTGAGCAATGCATTCAACATTTTGAACGGCAGCGTTTTTCTGCTGCGAGAATTAACATGTACAGATTCCTTTGGCTGAAAAAATTAATGCCATACATGATAAAGGAGGCAATACAGCATTATGACGCCTCTGTAGGCGAAAAATTTCTGCGCACTATCGTGACGGGAGATACCATTTCCCGATATCAGGATGACATCATCCGAAGTATCAATTTCTTAAACGAATTTCAAGAGACAGGCACAATCATTAAATATCATTACAAGCCCCTTGAACGGGAGTTATCAGGCCCGATAGGTCTTGCAATGGAAAATTTCTTACTACATCTTGTGTCGTTACGCCGTACAAAAAAAACAATAAGTGAGTACCGGCTACCCCTTTACAGATTGTTTATTTATCTGGAAAGCAAACAAATCCAACGTATAGAGGAGATTGAAGAAATCCACATCATGACATTCATTTCTACTAGTACGAATAACAAGATCTTTGTAATATCATCGATCCGATTTTTCTTGCGATATATGTATGAAGAGCATCTGTTAGAAACTGACCTTTCATTGTCCCTACAGCATTTTAAATACTCCCGAGGAGAAAAATTACCTTCCGTTTATAGCGAAAATGAAGTATTGCAAATAGAAGCCTCCATCCAAAGATCAGATGCTACAGGAAAGAGGGATTATGCCATGATGTTATTGGCGACGCGCTTGGGACTCAGGGCATCGGACATTGCCCATTTAAGTTTTGGCAATCTCGATTGGGAGCAAAGCACAATCACGTTTTCACAGTTTAAAACGGGAAAGGAAATCAAACTCCCTTTATTAACAGCCGTCGGCGAAGCACTCATTGATTATTTGAAATATGGCCGAAAACATAGTGATTCTGACAAAGTCTTCCTTTTCACACGCACACCTTTTTCTCCTATGACCAATAGTTCAGTCAGCCTTGCATTCGGACGCATTATTGAAGCCTCCAAAGTAGACGTAAGAGGCAGAAGACATGGAGCACATGCAATGCGCCATAGCCTTGCCTGTCGATTTTTGGAGAATAGGGAGTCTATGCCTGTCATATCCGAGGCTCTTGGACATCGGAGTACGCAAACCACTATGTCCTACTTGCGGATAGATATAGGGTCTTTAAACCAATGTGCGTTGAATGTTCCGCCAGTCCACAGTAGCTTCTATGAGCAGAAAGGAGGGGTTTTTTATGAATAAGTTCAACTATCAAAGCATATACGCACCCTACTTCGAACAATTTATAGCCATGAAAAATGGGCTTGGCTATACCTCATTACCAGCCCAATGGATTTTTCTTGAGCTGGACAGTTTCTTTTTGGATAAGGATATAAGGGAAATAGGGATCACACAACAACAGATCGAGCAGTGGAGAGCCACCCGTATAAACGATTCACAGTGCACAATATATAACAAATACTGCGTCCTGGCACAATTCTGCAAATATATGTGCAGGATCGGTTATGATTGTTATATCCCAAGACTTCCCCGCAAGATAAGTGGTTTTACCCCATATATTTTTACCAATAAACAGATGATGGACATCTTTCGGGTCACGTAAATTTTCTGGGGATTAGTTGTTAAATTTGTTCAAAAAACAAGGATGGATTTTTCACTATCAGGTCAATTTTTACCAACAGATTTA
>NZ_JBEONS010000043.1:0-19292 GCF_040544395.1 Pedobacter sp. CG_S7
ATTTCTGTTCGTTTTTCATAACCTAAAATACATAAAAATATCCTAAATAACAAAAAAAACAAGTGTAATTTATTGTTAATCAATTAGTTAAATCATATATTGCCTTGCAACGGTCTTAGGAATGTATTTCTTTACAGGATGAAAAGGTACAGCAGCAAAAATACCGGAAGGAACAGCGATTATCGCAACAGAAGAGACCTGAAAAGACTATTAAGAAAACATATTTGCCGGAGATGCCACGGGGCAATTATCTGAATATATTGTTGAAACCGACAGTAGATGATTACGAAGTTCTGCCGGAGAAAAAAAGGGAGAAAAAAAAGAAACGCTATGTTGGCTGAGTGTTAGGACTATAGATATTATCGCGTAAATAGCTGAAAGAAGGTAAGTAAATCAATAATTTGGAAAGAGTTGCAACGACCTTACCTTTATAAGAGCACGCTTGCACAATTTTATAGATAGACGCAAGCCTGCAACACTAGCAGAAAATAACATTCCATATGACAGAACAAGAAATTAAAAAAGGCATCAAAGCGATTTGTGAAACATCTACAGAAATTGCAACGCTTTATGCTGACAATAGTGCATTAGTAGCAAAATTAAATTCTGTCCCACAAGATGAATTACAAAAAGCTTCTGATTATTACGCTTCTCGTTCTGGCGTAACCGTTGACTTAAGAAAAGATGTTTTAAAATATCTAAAAGAAGGGAATAAACTTGACTTATCAACTCTTGAAGGCTTCATTGTTAAACATAGGACGGGAAAAGAAAACCAATGACTAATAGATCTCAAAAAGGCAGGCTAAATTTCATTTCACCACATACGCAAATTTAGCCACGCCGGATAATGAGTAAAGGCTATACATAGCGGGCAGGAGTGTTTATTTTCATTAGCTTGCCCGGCCTTGACACATTATCCGGCTATCCGCTTTTTGCTGCTTAAGTGGTAAAATGGATATTTGTGTGCCAGTTATTGCTACCGCACTGTTGGACAGGCTCCTTTTCAAGTGTGAAATAATCAGTTTAACAGGAGATAGTTACCGCTTGCAAAACAGGCAAACTTTCTTTGAATCGTAATCAAATTAAATTTACTTTTGAAATGAACCCTGTTGTTGCGCCCGACTTTTTTGCCGCAACTGCTCACCTCTTTCTTTTCTCTTTTCAGGTTCTCCATGATATCCACTCTTCGCGTGAAAACGTCCTTTTCAGTGATTTCATTTTTACCGATGGCATCTAGTATCTTAATCTTTTCGTCAATGATTTCCAAAGTTATATACTTTTCAAAAGCAAGCACATTGTTTTCAGAGTTATCGGCTGGTGCAAACATCCTGTAAACAGGTTTTGGCAGGGAATCTTTGTATACTTTCCATTTATTAAAAGCAGAGGAATATATCTCCTTGAATTTTTCAAGGGTTTTGGTATCAACATACCTGTGCATTTCATGGGTAAATCCATGACGATATTCTGTTTTGAGTATAAGAAGCGTACCCAAAACACGAATGAAGAGCTCTTTAAAGCAATGGTTTAGATTCTGTTCTACATCTTCAATACGATTCGGTAGCTGGGTTTTTAGGAAATTAGTACATTCTTTTGCCGTTGTGCTTACTTTTGGTAGCCTTTTTTTACAAAGTGCACAAATGGGGGCACTCCCGGTTTTATATGCTGCTTTGACTAAAGATGTGAAAGGTGGCGAGTTTATTGGTCCAGACGGGTTTCAACAATTAAGAGGATATCCTACTAAAGTAGATGCTGATGAATACTCTAATGATAAAGAAGTTGCTCAACATTTATGGGAAGTTAGCCAAGAAATGACTAAGGTTCTTTATCTGCATGACAATATCTAGAGGAGAAGAAGTATTTCGAAAAATTGGAATTATTTAACGAATCAACACGAGGAAAGGCAGGAGGAAAGTTATCCCTCATGTTTGTCGCATGCATCTTCAAATAGGAATATCATTTCGTCAGGTGAACTTATCCATGGGATAAAGAACTTGAAGACTTTTTCAATTTGTATTCTCAGCAGGTTTCAGAAATCGCTATTGAATTATACAACCCGTTGTGCGGTTTAAATTAATTGAGAAAATGGACGGAAATAAAGAAATAAAGTTTTGCATGATACTGATATTCAGTACATTAAGGAAGTATTCGACGCTTACTTACATGCACAACCTGAAGACTAATTTCGACAAGATTCTTGATATTGCCAAATCTACACTTTCCGACCTGCTGCTGCCTGACGGCTACTTTGAACCTTACCGGAACAAACCTAAGATGACTGATATTGAGGTGGTTGCCTTGGCAATTACTGCCGAGTCATTGGGCATTGATTCTGAAAACCTGCTGTTTTCCAAGCGGAGAAAAGAGTACCTGGCCGATTTTCCCCGGCTGACCGACCGGTCCCATTACAACCGCCGCAGGAAACGGCTGCAAGATTATATTGCCTGGGTTGCACAGCCTATTGCCGATATCATCGCCCCTGGCAATAAGCAGTTTATCCTGGATTCAGTTCCCGTCCCTATTTGTCAGAACCCACGGATCTACAGGTCCAGCATATGCCGCGACGATCCGG
Organism: Pedobacter sp. CG_S7; assembly: GCF_040544395.1. Taxonomy (NCBI): domain Bacteria; kingdom Pseudomonadati; phylum Bacteroidota; class Sphingobacteriia; order Sphingobacteriales; family Sphingobacteriaceae; genus Pedobacter; species Pedobacter sp. CG_S7. The sequence continues at coordinate 2,570 of NZ_JBEONS010000043.1, forward strand.
ACATGTTGCCACAAAGAGGTTATCATGCTTCCCATAAAATGCACTATTACGGGCTTAAAATGCAACTGGTTGTATCCCGGCCGGTATGTCCGTTTCCATAGGCCTGACCCCTGCAAACATCCATGATGTCCATTACGTGAACCACCTGGACAAAAACCAACTGCATGATTGTGAACTGATTGCAGATAAAGGATATCTTTCGGTAGGTTATCAAGCCTCCTTGTTTGAACAGGACAGGATCCGGTTGATTACCCCCTTGCGGGCCAATATGAAACGGAGGGAATCGCTTTGGAACCCGGCTTACCGATATACCCGCAAACGGATCGAAACCTGTTCACACAGCTTTGCGACCAGCTCTTTCTTAATCGGAACTATGCCAAGACACTGGACGGCCCATTTGCAAGGATGTGTACCAAGATCAGCAGCGTGGCGGTTCTGCAATACATCAATTTCCTAAACAATAAACCGATTAATCACTTAAAACATGCCCTGGCCAATTCAACCGCACAACGGATACTTATACATAAGATATCCAATTTGCATTTTTCGTATCTCTTCTGTTTTGATTCTTTGATTTTACAAACCTCTAACAAATAAGCATAATTTTATTTGTCTTCAACCGTACTATTGTAACGAAATATTGCGGTATATTTGAAAGTCGGCTCACTAACTTTAACTATTTAATTTTAAAACAATGAGTAGTTCTATAAGTATTAAGAACAAAATTGAAGCAGATAGAGTAATTAAGGTCTCACCTTTTAAAAAGGAGATAAGAAGAACTACACCTCATAAACACAATAACTATTTTGAAATAATTTATTTGTCTAAGGGCGGAGGAAACCATTTTATAGATTCCAGAAAATATCCCGTTAAGCCCCCTATAATGTATTTTATTAGAAAAGAACAAGTTCATTATTGGGAATTAGACCAGGAACCTGAAGGATTTGTAGTTATAATCAAAAGATCATTTATAGAAATTAGCCTCGATGATGAATTGAAATCACTTTTTACAAAGATTAGTGGACAAAATAGCTTGGGTATTACAGATAATTTAACCATAAATAGCATATTTACTTTACTGACAAAAGAAAACCGAGAGTCGGGAAAGAATGCTTTTCATATAACAGAAGGTTTATTAAAAGCCCTTTTAGGGAAAGTTTTAGATGTTGCAAAGCCATTAATAAACAACGTAGAAATTAAATCGAATCTTTATCAAGCCTACAATAATTTACTCAATGCTAATAATAAGATAAAAAATAGGGTTGCTTTTTATGCTGAACAATTAAATACTTCCCCGCAAAATCTAAATGCAGTCTGTCGCAAAGCAACTAATAAATCCGCTTCTAAAATATTGGCGGAATTTATTACAAACGAAGCCAAACGATTACTACTTTACACCGACAAGTCTGTTTCAGAAATTTCCATCATTTTAGGCTTTAAAGACGCCTCCCATTTTGTAAAATATTTTAAAAGATTTACAGAACAAACTCCTCAGTCCTTTAGAAATAATGCTTAATACCAAAGCATTTTCAAATGTACCATATGTTGTTGCTTTGATTGTACGAACTTTGAGTGATTGAAATGTGTTGAATAGCTTTGCTGTTTTGCATAATAAAAACTTCACTCATGGAAACTAACACTAATGAAAAATTTGATTATAATCGCAGAAACTTTATAGAATCAGGAGTAAAAATAGCAATTGCGGGTGGCATCGCAAATATTGGGTTTTTATCAGGTTGTAAAACAGATGAGGAAGAAGGTCAAAAAGTATCTCCCCCAGAGGACTTAATGCAAGAACATGGAGTACTAAACAGAGTTCTCCTTATTTATGATAATTTTCTTGAATTACTTGCAAACAAGAAGGAAGTCAATCCTGGTTTGTTACTGGATGCAGCCATAATCATCAGAAAGTTTATTGAAGATTACCATGAAAAACAGGAAGAGCAATTCCTATTCCCCAGATTTGAAAAAGCAGGTAAACTTATAGATCTTGTTCAAACCTTACGTACCCAACATCAGCAGGGAGGTATAATAACCTCAAATATTCTTCAGATTGCTAAGCGACCAAAGCTACTAACTGATGAGGCTAATGAACTTACCATCTTTCTTTCATCGTTTGTAAAAATGTATCGCCCTCATGAAGCGAGAGAAGATACTGTTCTATTTCCTGCTTTTAGAACCATTGTCAGTAAAAACGAATATGATAGCCTGGGTGAAGATTTTGAAAAAAATGAATACCAAATGTTTGGTGAGGGTGGGTTTCAGCAATTTGTTGACAAAGTAGCATACATAGAGAAAGAACTGGGCATTTTCGAACTTGCTCAGTTCACCCCAACAAGCTGATAAAATTGCAGGCATGGAAATTTTAACTGAAGGTTATCTTTTATATATAATCATCTTTTTGGCTGCTGCGGTCAGCTATATCATCTCTACACTCTCTGGAGGTGGAGGATCACTATTATTGGTACCTATAGTCAGTTTTCTTATCGGGACAAAGGGTACGGCTCCAGTAATTAATCTCGGAAATTTAATAGGTGAACCTATTCGGTTAGCCATGTTCTGGAAATATATCGACTGGAAAGTCACAAAATATTATGTAATTCCTGCGATTGCCGGAACACTTTTAAGCGCATGGCTATTTAGCAACATAGAACTGAAATGGTTACAAATAATAGTCGGTTTATTTCTAATCAGCACCATTTTCCAATATAAATTCGGTAGTAAAGAGAAATCATTCAAAATGGAGCTTAAATGGTTTATGCCTTTGGGCTTTGTGATCGGATTTTTTTCTACTCTTATAGGTGCCGTAGGGCCGGTGCTTAATCCATTCTACCTTAACTATGGAATAGAAAAAGAGCCCATGATCGCTACTAAGACTGCAAACTCTTTTCTCGTTGGGTTAGTACAAATATCAAGCTATACCGCTTTAGGAAGTTTAAAAGGTAAATTATGGATTTATGGCATTGTGCTTGGTCTGGGCGCATCCATGGGAAACTGGATAGGTAAATTATATCTAAAGAAGATAACCAATACATTCTTTAGAAAGCTGGTGATCGCAGTCATGGTTATTAGTGGTATTGTACTAATCGTAAAAAGTTTAAATTAATTGATAAAGGCATGAAGTATATAACTCCATTAATTGCGATAGTAACAGTATTTATTTTAATTTTTTCTTGTAATGATGTGCAAGAAAAAATTAAGAATAAGTCAGTTGGTCCCGGAGGCTGGCTTAAAGGAAGCGGCAATGAAAAATTTGAAACAATTGCTGATCAGTTGCGGGGCTTTGATGCTACAATGGTCGAAGTTGGATACCGTTATCAGGAATTGTATTGGGCCGGACAGGATGAAAATTGGGATTATGCCAATTACCAGATAGAGAAAATAGAAACAACATTGAAAAATGGTTTTGAGCGTAGGCCTAAAAGGGAAAAGTCCGGAACCCATTTTTTAAATTATGTTTTGCCGGAGATGAAGAAAACAATCAAAAGCAGGGATACCATCCTTTTTAATAAAGGTTTTATGATGCTAACATCAAATTGCAATTCATGCCATACCATGGAAAAAGTCCCGTTTTTTACTGTTAAGATTCCAGCGGAAAGACAATCACCAATTAGAAAATAAATATGATACAAAAACTTGTTCACACAGATAACAGTAGAACAACTGTAATTATACGACTAATGGTTGGAGCCGTTTTCCTCTCAGAAGGGATACAGAAGTTCTTATTTGCTGATAAATTAGGAGCGGGAAGATTTGAGAAGATCGGGTTACCTGATCCTGGATTCTTAGGGCCTTTTGTCGGGAGTTTCGAAATCATTTGCGGACTTCTCATTTTGTTTGGTTTTTTGACAAGATTTGGTGCCTTCGCTATGCTGATTAATATTTCAGTAGCCATTATCTCAACAAAAATCCCAATTCTAATAGGTTCGGATTTAGGTATTTTCCAGGTAGGCAAGTTTGATAATTATGGTTTCTGGAGTATGGCTCATGAGGCCCGTACAGATTATTGTATGTGGCTGGGAAGTATTTTTTTGATGATTAAGGGTGGTGGAGAGTGGTCGATTGATAACTTTATAAAGAAAAAATAACGTAATAGACTTTAGGATGATCAGATGCAATATTCCTTTACTTACGTTTTTACTTCTTTTAACTACTACAATTTCATGCGTTCAATCAGTAAATGAAAAGGGCAAAAAAAGAAGCCACAAAATTAAACCTGCAGTATTAGAAGAAGGAACAGAGGAAGGAAAGACACTTTTTATACAATATTGTTCCGCCTGTCATGGTAATGATGGCAAAAAAGGTGTAAATGGCGCCAAAGATTTAACTGTGACTAAAAAGGGTATTGATAAGATAATTAAGCGAATAAATGAAGGTAAAGGAAATATACCTGGATATAAGGAAACATTCAATAATCAGCAAGTTACTGAAATTTCAAAATATGTTTGGAAGCTTTAAGGAAAAATGGATCTAAAACAATTGAATACGATAGATCGTGAAATATTATTAGCCATAAATCGACTCCATACACCGTTTTGGGACAATATGATGTGGTTTGCGAGTGGAACCTTAACCTGGCTTCCGTTTTATATTTTGCTTGCGACATTGCTGATCTTCAAATTTAAAAGGAATAGTGTGCCCATGTTGATATTGATTGGTATTTTAATACTTTGTAGTGATCAGATCGCTTCCGGATTAATAAAACCTTTGGTACAAAGGCTTCGGCCAAGCCATGATCCCGACTTGTTATCACAACTTCATTTTGTAAATAATTATCGGGGCGGCCTTTATGGATTTGTTTCCTCACATGCGGCCAATGTTTTTGCTCTGGCATTTTATCTCAGTTTTGTAGCGTCCAAAAAGATTCCGTGGCTCCCTTATGTTCTTTTTCCGTGGGCGTTATTTGTTTCACTTAGCAGGGTTTACTTAGGTGTACATTATTTAAGTGATGTTATTGTTCCTGTTATTTTTACCATGCCCTTAGCATATATTATTGCCAGACTATATTTCTTCTGGATAAAACCGCTGGCACCAGATTCCATTCAATTATAAAAACAAATCAAAAATATGAAAACAACCTTATCTGTTATCCTAATATTATTTACCCAGCTTACGGTTATCGCGCAACAACATGCTATTCCTGGTTCTTACACCAATATTAAATACGATGAAAGCAAGCGGCTTTATTTTGAGAAAGACGGCGAGAAATTTTATGCCGATACTACAGGCTCCAGATATACTATAAAACAACTTTTGGGAAATCCAAAAGGGACAGAAGAAGGGTTAGAATTTGATTTTGGCAATCTCAAAGGAACGTTTACCTATGGTTTAATCCCTTATGGAAAGGCTCCGCATCCACTTCCGGTATTCCGGTTAACAAGTCCGCTCAATAACGGAAAAGTAAGTGCTAATATTAAAAAGGATTTTCGATATCCTTATGACTTTGTTGGTTGGGAAGAAAATAAAGGTTTTACTTTGGGTTACCGCCTAACTGATGAGAAAGGGATGATTGTTTTTGATGGTGAAGCTTCTGTAGAAGGAACTGGCCCATTCAAGATAATACCTACAATATACGAAGGACCCTATGTGAATAATATTTCTGATACCGAAGCAGTTATCTGGTATGAAACCAGTTTGCCCGTTACTTCGACATTATACATTAATGATAAAGTAATGAAAGATGCATCGCCGGCAACTCATCATGAATTTAAGATCAGCGGTTTAAAGCCTGGAACCAAATACGATTATACTGTAAAAGTTGCTTCTCTTTCACAAACCTACTACATCACAACAGCACCAAAAGCAGGTAGCAGAAAGCCATTTGTTTTCGCATATACTAGTGATAGTCGTCATGCTACAGGCTCCGGGGAACGAATGATCTATGGTGCAAATGCCTACATCATGAAAAAAATGGCAGCCCTTTCCTATCAGCAGGGTGCAGCCTTTGTACAGTTTACCGGCGACATGATCAATGGTTATCTCTCCAATAAAGAAGAGCAACTTGTTCAATACACCAACTGGAAAAAATCAATTGAACCTTTCTGGCATTATATGCCTTTTTATGTTGGCCAGGGCAATCACGAGGCACTGGGGTATATTTTTAAGGATAAAGATGGGGCACAAAAAGGCTTTATTGATAAATTTCCTTATGACACACAATCCGCAGAAAGTGCATTTCAGGATGCATTTGTAAATCCTGAAAATGGCCCGGTTGGCGAAGACAACAATCAGTACGACCCAAATTCCAATCAAGTAGACTTTCCATCCTACAAAGAAAACGTGTTTCATTATACTTATGATAATGTGGCAATGATTGTGCTGAACAGTGATTATTGGTATGCTCCAACATTAAGCCGGGAAAATGCTACCAGCGGCGGACTACACGGTTATTTGATGGATAACCAAATGGCCTGGCTGCGTAAAGTCATTCTGGAATTTGAACAAAACCCATCTATTGACCATATTTTCGTCACCCAGCATACCCCCGTTTTCCCTAATGGCGGACATAGCGGTGATGATATGTGGTACAGTGGAAATAACGAAAAGCGACCATACATTGCCGGGAAGCCCGTCAAAAAGGGGATTATTGAAAGAAGAGACGAATATTTGGACATTTTGATTAACCAAAGTACAAAGGTTGTTGCCGTTCTTACCGGAGATGAACATAATTATAATCGTCTTCAGTTAACCAAAGAAGTTCCAATCTATCCTGATAATTACCCTCACAAAAAGCTGAATGTATCCCGTACAATCTTTCAAATAAATAACGGCGCTTCGGGCGCACCGTATTACGGACAGGAAAAACTGCCTTGGAGTGCATTCACTAAAGCTTTTAGTGTAGAAAACGCAGTATGCCTGTTTTATGTTAAGGGCAAAAGCATCAGCATGAAGGTGTTAAACCCCGATACTTTAAATCAGATAGACGAAATAGTTTTAAGATAATAAATGAAAAAGACTGGAACCAACAACCTTTTAAGGGTATTAACTTTAAAAGATGCTGTGGGCATAGGCTTGGGGGCCATTATAGGAGCGGGCATTTTTGTGGTGACCGGCGTTGCCGCAGGTGTTTCTGGTCCGGCTTTTTTAACAGGACTGCTGATTGCCGGGATTATTGCCGCTTTCAACGCCTTGAGTTCGGCACAACTGGCAGCCGTTTACCCGCACTCAGGCGGAACGTATGAATATGCTTATCAACTGATAAACCCGGGTTTCGGTTTTTCGGCCGGGTGGATGTTTTTAATGAGCAAACTGGCGGCCGGCAGTGTGGTTGCCCTCGGTTTTGGAAGTTATTTTTACCAATTGGTACCGCTGGGTTCTCCTATCATAATCTCGGCAATGGCTATCGTTTTATTGACCCTGGCCAATTTCTTGGGGATAAAAAAGGCAGGGAATTTAAACTTGTTCATTGTGGCATTCACCATTATTTCACTCTTGTATCTGGTCTTTAGCGGGCTTCCTGAAATAAAAGCTGAAAATTTTAAACCTTTTGCCCCTTTCGGGATTTCTGGTATCGCGGAAGCCACGGCGTTGTTGTTTTTTGCGTTTACAGGCTATGCCCGCATTGCCACTCTGGCCGAAGAAGTAAAAGAACCGGAAAAAACAATTCCAAAAGCGGTTATTATAACCATTATCACCGCCATTGTTTTATATGCTTTGGTTTCTGTAGTTGCCATTGGCGTAATTGGTGCCGAAAGCATGGCCGCCAGCAAATCGCCTTTACAAGTGGTTGCCGATTCCTTATCGGCACCAGGCATTCAGATTATCATAACCCTTGGGGCATCCACGGCCATGCTGGGGGTTTTGCTGAGCCAGATTCTCGGCGTTAGCCGGATGATGCTGGCCATGGGAAGAAGGAATGATCTATTGCCTGTTTTCCAGAGGATACATTCAAAAAACAAGGTGCCCCATATGGGAATTTTTGTTACAGGATTGATCATTTTAGCCCTTTGCTTTATAGGCACTTTCGAATTTATCCTTGCCTCGGCCGCTTTTACCATTCTGTTGTATTACAGCATCACCAATATTTCGGCATTAAAACAGCCCAAAGACGAACAACGCTATGGAAAAGCTGTTCCCGTTTTGGGATTGATCGGTTGTTTAATGATGGCTATTTCGCTCGATGTTCAGGTGATTGTTTCAGGGCTTGTTTTGCTGATCATCGGGTTTATACTTCGGTTTATACTTCATCAGATTTACGATTGATTTTTTATCCGGTACGCATTCACTCCGCCGTTTATAAATTTGTTAATGCATTCCCATTTTATCTTTGCCACCTTTTCCTAACTGATCCAGCGCATCCCTGAACCCCTTTGCCAGTTGCAACGCAGGCCCGGTGCCCAGGTAATGCAGAAAAATGATATGGGGTTTATCGCCCAGCATGTGGTTATGCACCGCCACTACTTCTAAATTATTTTCCCGTAATGCTTTTATTACTGCGTTTACTTCAGGTTCCAACATGGCCACATCGCCAGCTATATGGGCTTTTTCCATCGTACCGGTAAAGGATGCCCAGGTGTTCAGTCCGATGGAAGATGTCATCTCCGCACCCATGGCCATGATCGTCAAGTCACTTCTTCCTATCGTATATTTTATTGTTGGACCGTTTATGGCTGCTTCATATTTAATCAGCCCGTTTAATTGAGATACATCAAAAATATCTTTCCCGGTTTTAGCGGGCGGAGCTCCGGCAGGCGGTTGATTTTTTGGTGAGATCTTGGTTTCAGATATGGCCTTAGCATATTTTTTTGCCAGCTCTTCCGGAGTTCCCATGCCATGCAGGTGCATATAGAAAATACGGGGCTCTTCATAAAAAAAGTGGTTATGGATGGCGCTGACCTCTAATCCGTTAGCATGAGCGGCTGAAATAAGCGGGTTCACTTCTTCCTGCAACAGCACACAATCGCTCATTAATACGGCCGACTTACCGTCCAACGTTCTTTTAATCGAAACCCAGCCCCCAAAGCCAAAAGCAATGGGAACGGCATCACCTTTAACGGTGATTTTCAGGTCGTTTCTCGGAAGAGGCGTAGTATGAGTAGCTTCTGCTTCTTTATACATTCCCTTTTTACCCATGGCGGCTTCTATTGCCGAAATCTCTTCAGGTTTTAAAGTCGGCGTTTTAAAGCTGACGGGTGTAAAGGCGGCTACATTTTTAATGTCTATTAAGCTGGCGCCAAATACGATTGCACCGGCTTGTAACAAGGTTCGGCGTGACAAAGTTGTTTTTAGATTTTTCATGTGCTTATGATATTTATTAAAAAAAAGTATACAATATTTAGATTATTGGATTTCAAAATCATCAAAGTAGGTAACAGCATCCGCTTTTGTCCAAAACCCTACTTTACCGGCTCCAGTGAAGGTATTATCTTTAACCTGGAAAAGCTCTTTTTCATTTAAAACTACGGTAAACAGGTCACTCTTTACAATTAATTTAAGCTTGTTCCATTCGTTTCCGGGAACCGGCGCATCCACGCCATAGGTTTTACCTTTCCCTATTAAGGGCAAATCGGTCCGTTTACCATTTTCCACTTTGTATAAAACTACATTGTTTTCCAAAGGATTGGCACGTACCACATAATAGTTGTCGGCATCTTTAAAACGCCAAACAAAACCTCCTCCCTGGTCTATCCTTCCGCTCATACCTTTTAACCCTACTTGTAACGTAACGTCTTTTGCTTGAAATCCATCATATACCACTACATTAAAATGATTGCTGGGATTGTCTTTTGATAGTTGTGCAAGCACTTTATTGCCTCCATCATCCACAACTTTCCATACAGGCATACTACCTTTTCCGGTTAAGTAAGCAGTCCATCCTGAGGGCAATTCATTTAAGTTCGCATCCTCAAAGTTCAGGGTTTCTAAGCTCTGTTTTGAAAGGGTATCCGGCTTTTCATCATTCATCATCGTTTCGTTAGCCATACTATCTTTTGTATTGGCCCCACTGTTAGCGTTTTTGGCTTCACAACCGGTGAGGATACTGTTTATCAGTATCAAGATTAAAATTTTGTTTGTTTTCATATTATTAAGGATTTATTGAATTTCATTTGGTTAAAAATTTAGATGACAAGCCGCCATACTTTGATTATTATATCTCTATAAATTCTTTTACAAATGGGTCATTTGATTGGTGCATTTCAGTTGTAGTTCCATAATAGTTGATTATACCACTGTTTAATAACATTATCTTATTGCTTAAATCAACAGCTTCTTTATGGTCGTGGGTAACATAAAGCACCGTCATGTCTTTTTCTTTTACCAATTGCTTCACCAGTGTGCGTATTTGTGTCTTCAATTTTACATCCAAATTGGCCAACGGTTCGTCCATTAATAAAATTCGAGGTTGCAACACCATACTTCTCGCCAATGCAACTAACTGTTGTTGTCCTCCGGAGAGCTGATGAGGAAAATTATTTTTCAATTCAGCAATCCCAAATTCCTCCAATGTTTGGTTAATGAGGTTTTTGTAACCGGCAATTTGTAATTGCTTCAACCCAAATTCTATATTTTGATGAACGGTAAAATGTGGCCAAAGGGCAAGGTCCTGAAAAACAAATCCGATGTTACGCTGATGCGGGGGAACAATGATTTTATTTCCGTCGGAAACAATTTTTCCGTTGATACTGATTTTCCCTTCTTCCGGTTTCTCCAAACCGGCAAGCAACCGAAGCAAGGTGGTTTTACCGCAGCCTGATTTTCCGAGGATGGAGATGAACGCAGACCCTTCATCCACTTCAAATGAAATGTTGCGCAGTATGGTTTTGCCCCCATACCGTTTGGTGCAGTTCTTAAATTGTATTAGTGGCTTACTCTCCATTTTTGCTTGAATAAAATTTTTCTTCCTAAAAACATGACGATCAAAATGCCCGCTGTAAATAATAACGCTACCAAACTCATTCCGCTTACTACATGTTGGGCAGCATTGGCGCTTCGTGTGAAAACAGTTACGGGCAATAACGATATGCCGGGCGGATAAATCATGATGACAGTTGCCAGTTCGTTTAAACAAAAAATCAGGGCAATAAAAAAGGAAGTGAACAATGCTTCGCTCAAAAGCGGTAAAGAAATTTTTCTGAAAGTACTAAACGGCGTGGCTCCCACCATCTTTGCCGCATCAGTGAATGAAACAGGGATTTGCTGCAAACTGCCGGAAATAATTTTTACGGAGATGAATACAAACCGGGCAGTGAACGCAATCAGGATGATCAGCACCGAAGCATAAATAAAATTGAGCGAGGGCGTGTTATAAAAACGAATGAGCGAAACGCCGGTAACAATTGCCGGAACGGCAAATACAAACAATAAAATAGTCTGGATAAAATTGAATTTAAACCGGACGGTGAGATAAGAAAAAATCAATCCGAACAGGGTAACTGTAAATGCCCCTGCCAAAGCGATGACCAAACTGTCTCTAAGCGATGGAAGCAGCATATTGATAATTTGGCTGAACGGGGTGCTTGCATTTGTGAATGTTTGAACGGCTAACAAAATCAGCGGAAGCAAAACCGTAATTAAGATATATATGGCCATCAATAAAAGAGGAATCGTTTTACCGGAAAGTTCCACTGTTTTGAAACGGAACGATTTTTTTCCAAAAGTGAAAAACGGTTCTTTGGTTAAATATTTCCTTTCGGGAAGCAATAACAAAATACAAATACCGGTAAGCAGCAAGGATTGCGCAATAGCCAGCGAATAATTATAAAAGGCGGAGAACTGCGTAAAAATTTCTGTAGTGAAAACAGGCACCGATAAAAATGAAGGCACGGCAAATTCCGACAGCGATAGGATAAAAATAAGTATGAACGATGAAAATAAAGCCGGGCGCAGCAGAGGCAACACAATTTTGAAAAAAACTTTCCGGTAACCGGTAATCATCAATCCTGCTTCTTCAATGCTTGCATTGATGTTCTTTAAACTGTTTTGAATGATGAATGCCGCCAACGGCGTATAAATGGTAACGAGTATAAAAATTACCGCCGGCAAACTGTATATGAGTTTTTTTGATAAGCCGATAAAAAGCCAGGCGTCATCCCACGCTACACAAAGCACATAAGATGAGAGCAATAACGGAAGCAGCAAAAGCAAACGAAAAGCATTTGCAAACGGGATATTCGTTTTGGATAATAAAAAACCGAAGCAACAGCCCAGCAGCACCGATACCGAACTCACCGAAATTGCAATGAGCAAGCTGTTGCCGATACTATGGAGTACATCTTTATGAAAAACGGAAGGAAAATTTCCAAATCCCGCAATCCCCCCGAAAAAAGCGCTGAATATCAGAACGCACAATGGCAGAACCACGGCCAGGAAAAAAACACCTGCCGCAGAAAATAAAATGGTTTTGCCGTTTATTGTGCTGCCCATTGTTTAAGGTATTGCTTTATCTGTTCTGATTTTTGTGCCACTCTGGCATAATCCACTTTCATCGGAACAATATTATCCAACGATGGAACAGTATTAGGTACGGCAACACCTTTATGCAAGGGCATCTGGGCACAGCTTTCCGCCAACATTTTTTCTGTTTCGACCGAAAGCAAAAAGTCGATCAGTTTTTTTCCGTTCTCGTTGTTCGGAGAATTTTTTATCAATGAAGCGGTGTTGGGAACGATGAGATTTCCAAAACCCCTTTGATCCAGGAAAATTGCCTTCACAGGTGCGCCTTCCTTTACGGCTTCGTTGGCATCGTCGGTATCGGTCAATCCCATCGGTATTTCGCCCGTGGCAACTTTCTTTTTTACATCACCATTGCTAGATGCAATAATTACCTCATTCTTTTTTAAATCTTCCATAAACTGTTTTGCTTTCTCATCACCCAGCGTTGCAAATAGTGCGGCCATATGAAAAGAAGTGGTTCCGAAGAGCGGATTGGCAATGGTAAATTTGCCTTTGTGTTTTTCATTGCTGAGGTCAAGAATAGAAGTAGGAATATCCTGCGGCTTTACCAGGTTGGTATTAACAAGCAGCACCCTTGCACGGGCTGAAAACCCGATCCAGTGATAATCTTTATCAATAAACGCAGCATTAATACCTGATGAGGCAGGTGAACGATAAGCTTCGGTAATTTCTTTTTGTTTCAAAACATCGGCACGCATCGGGTCGCCGCTCCAAAACACATCGCATTGGGGATTATTTTTTTCAGAAATCAAACGATTGAGCACGCTCGTTGATTTTGTTTCTTCGGTATCAAAAACAGCGTTCACCTTAATGCCTGTTTGTTTCTCAAATGCTTTGAGCACCGGTTCACTAAACACCTGGTCAACGCTGGTGTAAACCACTACTTCGTTTTTATTCTGATCGGTGCAGGAAGAAATTAGGATTACAATTCCAATTATGGTGATAAAAATCTTTTTTTTCATATTAAATTTGTTTGAAATAAATTATAACAGGTATAATAATAAAACTTACTATTATTCCAATAGTAAGTACCTTAATAATTTTATGAAACAGCAAAAACAACTTGTTATGATAGGAGATACCTAAAGATTGAAAAGCGCTTTGAACGCCATGGCGAAGATGTATGCCAAGAAAAATTATAGAAATAATATAAATCAAACAATACCACCAACTGCTAAAGGCTGTAATGACAGATTGATACATCGTTTCATTGGCGCCCATCAGCCGATTATCTATTGTAAAGCTTTTTAAATGGATGACCAAAAACACGAAAATAACAGATCCGGTAAGGTCCATATTTCTGGACGCCCAGGTACTATTAGCTGATGCATTTACTACTGCATAACCAATTGGTCTTGCCTTTTTATTTTTAATGGTCAGCAGTATTGCTTCGATAATATGAAACAAAAAACCGAAAATGAGAATAAATTCACTGATACGTATTAAGATGCTTGATTCCAATATTTCTGCATAGGTATTAAAAGCAGCGCCGCTATCTTGTTTTAATAGCAATAGGTTGCCGCCTAAGTGTACGATAAGAAATATAAAAAGAAACAATCCGGTAATGGCCATTACTGCTTTACGGCCGATACTTGAAGAAAAAACACCTCTCATATATTTTTAGTTAGTAGTTTCACTTGTACATGAATAAAGCAAAGTAAGCAGCAGGAAAAAGATAATTTTTTGCATAAAAATCTACAGTACAGGGTTCCAATTATGTTTTTCGCTTTGAGCAAACTTTGCCCGGCTATATAAAGCATCATAAATTTTCATTCCGATCTCTAATTGCTGATGATCATTCGGATAATTATAAGATAAACCGGCTGATATTGCCCAAAGACCTGCTGCCTGAGGAGCTAATTCAAAGCAGCCTGTGTCTGCTCCCCTGACAATTTGTGCTATCTGTACCAATGCAGGATCAGAAAGATGGTGCTTTTTTATAATGAAATCAAACGTGCATTGTTTTCCTTCATGCGAATATTGAGCTCCGGGGATATCATAAGGTATCGCCTCCAGCTCCTTTGCCTTTTCAAATACCTGCTCTTTCGGCACATAAATAAACTCGGCTTGTTTGTCCACAAAGTTTTTGATCAACCAGGGGCAGGCAATGCGGTCAATCTTTGGTCGTTCACGGGTTATCCATTTCATGGTTTAATGCTTTTAATGATAATTCCAATAATTGCCGCTGCCAATATAATCAGAGGTTCCTTTATCTTGTTTGTATAAACCAACACCAAAACTGCAGCCATCCCGATAAGTAAAGTTGGGATATCAATAATAGAACGGATACCTATTATGATTACCGATCCCACCAATGCTCCAATAACAGCGGCTGTAATACCATCAACAAAAGCCTTAATACTTTTATTCTGCGCAATCTTTTTAAATGATGGGGCAAGCATAACCGTAAAGAGATAACAAGGGAGATAGGTTGCCAAAGCGGCAACTGCCGCACCGGGAAATCCGGCCACCAGATAACCTATAAAACCTACCGTAATGACAACCGGCCCCGGTGTGATCATGGCTACGGCAACCGCATCCACAAATTGCGCTTCGTTAAGCCATTTAAATTCTTCTACAACCCCGCCATGTAAAAATGGGACAATGGCCAAACCGCTCCCGAAAACAAACGCACCTGCCTTGACAAAGAAAATCCCGAGTTCCACTAATACAGACTGATCAAATTCCCAAAACCCGATGCCGGACAAAAGAACAACCGGAATGATACCAGGCTTTTTAACCCATGCGGGAGGAGCTTTTACAATCATATATAGTATTCCGCTACCGATAAACAAAAGCACTTCTTCCCGCTGGGTAATTACGGTAATTACAACTCCCGAAAGGTAGAGCAGCCATAATAACCATTTTGACAGAATGGCTTTTGGCTTAAATTCAGTAACCGATTTGATAGAAAGTTTATACGCACTCATTGCAATAATGCCGATAACAGAAGCGGACACGCCATAAAAAACGGCCTGCATCCAGGGAAGGCCACCATCACAAAAGAAGGGAGTACAAATGCTAAACCTGCAAGTGTTGCACCTAAAAGCCTGTAATGCACAAAACCAATATAAATTCCCAGTTGAGCGGCCAGAGGGCCCGGCGCCAATTGAGCGAGCGCTAAACCTTCTTTATATTCTTCATCTGTCAGCCATTTTTTATTTCCCACCAGATCACGGTGCATGTAGCCAACTAAAGCTACCGGTCCGCCGAAACCCCATGTTCCAAGTTTCAGGAAGTAGGTAACCAGGCTCATTAATGAATAAGCGGGTGTTGCAGCTTCAACTTGTCTTGACGGTGTTTCAGAATAGTTCATTTTCCAGAATTGATAGTACAATGTTATCAAGACAGAACGGGGCAAAATAGAACGTTATTAACTATTGGGATTCTTTTTACCTTTTAGAAGGATTTTCTTGTAATCGGACGGGCTTTGTCCCTTCTGTTTTTTAAATATCCGGGTAAAATGGCTTTGGTCTGAAAAGCCGGTCAGGTAAGCAATTTCTGTTAAGGAATGATTCGTTGTATCCATCAGCTTCATGGCCTTTTCGATCCGCAACTTCCGGATGTATTCCCCAAAAGAAAGATCATCAAAATGCCTGGAAAACTCCCTGGACAGATATGCAGGGTGTACGTTCAACTCTTCGGAAACTTCCTTTAAGCTCAGGCTCAAATTAATGTCTATCTGATCCTGTATAATTTCCTTAAGATCCCTTACCCAGTCTGGCGCTTTTTTTTCCGCACCTTTTTTTTGTTTCAGATACCGGTTTAAAACTTCCAGCAGTAAATGTTCGACCGGGTTTTGCGTATGTTTTTCTTTTTGGAGATATTTTGCCCAGCTATACAGGGCATCATAGATCAGCATCCCTTTTTCCAGAAGTTCGTGATCATCCCTGGTATTATAGGCCAAACCTGCAGAAATAGCCCAAAGCCCGGAAGCCTGACTGGCCAAATGATGGGCATCGGTATCCGCACCTCGAACGATCAAGGCCATCGTTTGCAAAGCGGGATCTTTTAACTGATATTTTTCGATAAAACAATCAAAGGTACACCGGTCCTCATAATGGGTATATTCCACATCGGGCACATCAAAGGGAGTCGCATTCAATTCTGTGGCCTTAGGCAAAACTTCGTTAAACGGAACATAAATAAATTCAGCTTCGGCATCAATAAACCGCCTGATCAGCCAGGGGCTGGCAATGCGGTCAATCTTCGGATGTTCACGGGTGATCCATTTCGGGTCACATAAAATAATTGGGGATTAGGCAAAAAGTTTTTCCATTCTGAACAGGAAGAATTTAGTATCTACAACACCCCTTTGATTAGCTCTAAA
>NZ_JBEONS010000044.1:0-19187 GCF_040544395.1 Pedobacter sp. CG_S7
CAGCCATTTTATTTGAATTTTGAAACTGCCCCTAAACTAACAACGATTACAAGGGCTGAAAACAGTCAAATCTTTTAAAGTACCTGAGTAGTTACTACTAAAGCTCCAATAATTTAAAATTAAATGATTTGAAGAGTTGCTTTACCTTAGCAGACTTCACCTCTCCGGTGACGGATAATCTTGTTATACTTTTCACATTTAAAAAAGCTGCCGGAGTTTTTTTACTATTTTAGCCCCACAACACAAAAAGAGAACATGAAATTATTAATATTGAATTATAGTTTAATTGCTTTTTTATTTTTTCCGTCAGAAATAAAAGCACAGCTACCTGATTTAATACCTCTACCTGTAGAAATGAAAGCAGGCGAAATAAAAAATGCTTTTTCATTGAATAGCAATACGTTGATTTTATGGAGTGACACCGGCTTTAATCCATCTGCTGCATTTCTAAACAACTATCTGAAAAAACATTATCACCTGGAACTACGGGGCTTACCATATGCTGGTCAAGAAAAACGAAAGAATGTTGTTTCCATGGTCAGGGTAGTCGGTACAGTTAAAAATCCCGATCAATACCGTATTGAAGTAACACAAAATGGCATCCATATAAGCGCGGCTACAGATGCAGGTTTGTTTTACGGCATGCAAACACTTTTACAATTGTTACCTCCAAATGCAAATGGTGCTACTTATGCTATCCCTGCTGTTAGTATTTTAGATTACCCAAGGTTTGATTACAGAGGTATGCACCTGGATGTAAGCCGCCATTTCTTTGATGTAGCCTTTGTAAAGAAATACATTGATTACCTAGCCATGCATAAGATGAATTATTTTCATTGGCACCTAACGGATGACCATGGCTGGCGGATAGAAATTAAAAAATATCCTGAATTAACAGAAATTGGTGGGTGGCGCAATAGCTCCATCATTGGCATATACCCTGGAACAGGAAATGACGGCATCAGGTACGGAGGTTTTTATACACAGGAGCAGATTAAAGATGTGGTGAAATATGCACAGGAACGATATATTACAGTGATTCCAGAGATTGAAATGCCTGGTCACAGTATGGCAGTTTTAGCCGCTTTTCCTCATTTAAGCACCACTCCTGCAGCACCTAAAAAAGTAGCCGAAACCTGGGGTATTTTTAATAAATTCAATAATGTGTTACTGCCATCAGAACAGACCTTCACCTTTTTAGAAGACGTTTTAACAGAAGTAATGGCACTTTTCCCTTCCCCTTATATCCATATTGGTGGAGATGAGTGTGCTAAAATATGGTGGAAGCAAAGTACTTTTACTCAAAACCTAATCAAAGAGAAAGGGTTGAAAGATGAAAATGGTGTCCAAAGTTATTTTATTCATCGGATAGAGCAATTTGTAAACAGTAAGGGAAAAACGATAATTGGTTGGGATGAGATATTAGTTGGTGGTTTAGCACCAAATGCAATAGTAATGAGCTGGAGAGGTGAAAAAGGTGGCATAGCAGCAGCTAAAGAACAGCATAAAGTTATTATGACCCCTGAAAACTCAATGTATTTTAACCATAGTCAGTTTATGAAGGACGATTCATTAACAGCCAGCAAATTTTTACCGCTAGATATAGTATATAATTATGAACCAATAGCCAAAACACTAGATGCAGCAGATGAAAAATACATTTGGGGTGCGCAAGGCAATATGTGGTCAGAGTATATTACTAACCCAGCCAAGGTAGAATACATGCTATTTCCACGATTAGATGCTTTAAGTGAAGTTTTATGGAGCCCTAAAAATAAGCGTAACTACCCTGATTTTGAGCGTCGTTTAAAAACCCAGTTTAAAAGATATGACTTGCACCGTATTAATTACTCTAAACGTTATTTGTAGTTTCCACACGATTTCCTATATTTGTTTAATCCTTTAGTCAATGCAAAAAAGAACCCTGCTAGACGGAAAAAAATTCCAGATCACAATTAAACGACTTTGTCATCAGTTAATTGAGAATCATACTGATTTTTCAAAAACTGTATTAATTGGTATTCAACCAAGAGGCAGTTATTTTGCCGACCGCGTTGAACAAGAGCTTTCAGAAATTTTAAAAACCAATACCTTAAAAAAAGGCAATCTTGATATTACTTTTTTCAGAGATGATTTCAGGCGAAAAGATGGCCTTGTTTCAGCGAGTATTAACACCATTGATTTTATCATTGAAGACAAGGAAGTCATCTTAATTGATGATGTACTTTGGACAGGCCGCACAATACGAGCTGCTTTAGATGCCTTGCTTGCCTATGGCAGACCGGCAAAAGTAGAATTGATGGTTTTAATAGACCGCAGATTTTCAAGACATGTACCCATTGAACCAGATTATATTGGTTTGCAGGTAGACAGCCTAGACTCACAACTGGTTAAAGTTAGCTGGAAAGAGACTGAGGGCGAAGACAAAGTAATTTTATTATCAGAAAAGATCAAATAGAAATGGCAGCAGACAAACTATCAAGCCGACATCTTTTAGGCATCAAAGATATAAACCGGAATGATATTGAATTGATTTTCGAAACTGCCGATAATTTTAAAGATGTAATTAACAGGCCTATCAAACGGGTTCCATCTTTAAGGGATATAACTATCGCCAATATATTTTTCGAAAACTCTACCCGTACTAAATTATCATTCGAACTTGCAGAAAAAAGACTTTCTGCAGATGTAGTTAACTTTGCCGCTTCTTCTTCTTCCGTGAGCAAAGGGGAAACTTTAATTGATACCGTAAATAACATTCTGGCCATGAAAGTAGACATGGTGGTGATGAGGCATCCTTATGCAGGAGCCGGCGTTTTCTTAAGCAAGCACATCAATGCGCAAATTGTAAATGCCGGTGATGGTGCTCATGAGCATCCTACACAAGCATTACTGGATGCATATTCTATTCGTGAAAAATTAGGTGATGTTGCAGGGAAAAAGGTGGTTATTGTTGGTGATATACTTCATTCAAGAGTTGCTATATCAAATATCCTATGTTTGCAGAAACTCGGTGCTGAAGTTATGGTTTGTGGGCCTACAACGCTAATACCCAGACATATTACTAGTTTAGGCGTTAAGGTGGAACACGACCTTAGGAAAGCTTTGAACTGGTGTGATGTGGCCAATATGCTCCGCATACAGTTAGAAAGGCAGGATATTAAATACTTTCCGTCATTAAGAGAATACGCCATGATGTATGGTTTAACAAAACCTATTCTGGATAGCTTGAATAAAGAAATCATTGTGATGCACCCTGGACCTATTAATCGCGGTGTAGAAATAACCAGTGATGTTGCAGATAGTAAGCAATCAATTATTCTGGAACAGGTAGAAAATGGGGTTGCTATTAGGATGGCAGTACTTTATCTACTTGCTGCTCAAAGAGATTAACATCCTTGAGTACTTTTATATACCAATTTTACTAACTTTACGTTTAGACATGTGTTATTAACATATGTTGATTACTATTGTTAGTAAGCCGCTTTAGTCTATTTTTATTAGTAGCCATCATATTTTGAAAACCCGATGCAGAAAAAATACCTTTTTATACCCCTTATATTAGCAGCAAACTTTACAGCTGGATATGCACAGCTAAGTCCTTTAGTAAACCTAAATAAAAACTATCAAAGTGGATTAGAATTATTAGACCATGAAAAATATGTGGCAGCTGCCGTGCAGTTTAAGCTGGTTGAACAATCAAGGTTGAAACCAGATGCACAGCAAGAAAGTAATGCAGAACTAACTCTACTGAAAGAAAATGCTAAATTTTACGCCGCCGTTTGTGCTTTGGAATTGGGTAATGCAGATGCAGAAAGTTTATTTCAAAAATTCATAGCTGACTACCCATTAAATTCTAATACTAAGCTGGCATATTTTCATGTAGGTAAAGCCTATTTTGCACAAAAAAATTACGAGAAAGCTTTGACTTGGTTTGAAAAAACTGATCCGTCAACCCTTTCACAAAAACAACGTGTGGAGTACCAGTTTAAACAAGGATATGCTTATTTTGAATTGAAGAATATTGAAAAAGCAGAACCATTGTTCGAAGCGGTAAAAAAAGAAGACTCGCCGTTCAAGGAAGATGCAACCTATTATTTTGCTTACATCAATTACTTAAATAAAGAATACAAAACAGCCTTAAGTAATTTCGAAAAACTAAAAGGTTCTCCAACATATCAGGCCAGCTATCCTTACTACATTACTTCCATGTATTATTTAGATGAGCGATATGATGATGTTATCAGTTATGCTATACCGATAATGCAAAACATAGCTCCGCAATATGAAGCCGATATGCTAAGTTTAATTGCAGCATCTTACTTCGCAAAAGCTGATTATAAAAATGCAGAAAAATACTTTCAATCCTATTATAGTAAGGAGAATTCTTCAATTCCAAACAACTTGTTCTTATACCAATATGGTTATACTTTATTTGAATTAAAGAAGTATACCCAGGCAGTAACAGTCTTAGAAAAATTGAACAAGGATGATGTATACCTGCAAAGTGGTATGTATACCTTAGGTCGTACTTTTATTGAATTGAATAATAAAGAGAAAGCAAGAAGTGCTTTTTTTAGAGCTTCAAGACTTAACTTTAATAAAGTTACCCAGGAAGATGCATGGATAAATTATGGAAAACTTAGTTATGAGCTTGAGTTTAACCAGCAAGCATTAGATGCTACGCAAAACTTCTTAAAAGAATTTCCAACATCAAGAAAATTGAATGAAGCTAAAACACTATTAGGAGAGATTTTACTCAGCAGCAAGAATTACCAGGCGGCTATTGATATTTTACAGCCTATTCCTAATAAATCACCGGAAGCTAAAGAAGCTTATCAAAAAGTAACCTATTTCCGCGGTTTAGAATTTTATAATGAAAGGGCATTTCCTAATGCCTTGTCCATGTTTCTACGCTCTGAAACTTACCCATTAGACAAAGAAATCCAAGCATTAAATACTTATTGGAAAGCAGAAGCTTCTTATGAGTTACGCAAATTTGGTGAAGCGGTTAAGACTTTTGAAACATTTCTTTCCATGTCAGAAGCCAATAAAACTAAAGTTTATAATTTCGCCAATTATGCATTAGCTTATGCTGCTTTTGAAGATGAAAAATATACTAAAGCGGCTAATTACTTTGAACGTTTCCTAAATGGTCATGATAAAGATGGAAAAACAGTTGTCGACGCGACAATAAGACTAGCTGATTCCTACTTCGTTAATAAGAATTACGGAAATGCATTGCTCAATTATAATAAAATCATCAGCCAACAAGCAAAGGGTGAAGATTATGCTTTATTTCAAAGAGGGATGATACAGGGTTTAGAAAATCAGGATGATGCCAAAATTGCTACCATGGAAAGCTTGCTACAGCAATTCCCAGGATCTAACTATGCTGATGATGGAGGATTTGAAATAGCTTATACTTATTTCAACAAGGGGAACTTAGATAAATCTAAAAGTGACCTGAATAGTTTAATCAGGAAATATCCGAACAGCAGTTATATCCCAAGAGCATTAGTGACCATTGGTTTGGTTCAATATAACCAGGATCAGGATGCGGAGGCAACAGAAACCTTTAAAAAAGTTATCGCTGATTACGGCAGTACAGAGGAAGCTAAGCAATCATTGGAATCTATCAAAAACATCTACATGGATAAAGGTGATGCCAACGGTTTCATTAATTACGCCAACACCACTCCTATTGGAAATTATACCGTTGCTGAACAAGATAATATTGTTTTTCAGGCTGCAAATACACGCTATTTAAAAGGTGATTTTCAAGGTGCTTTTGAAGCTATAAATGGTTATTTCGACAAATTTTCGAAAGCAATTCATGACAAAGAAGCAAAATTTATCAGGGCAGAATCTTTAGTTAAATTAAACCGCCCAGCAGAGGCCATCTCTGATTATGAATATATTTTAAATGACTGGACCAGCGATTACACAGAGCGCTCTTTGGTTGGGATATCTGAATTATTTTTAAAGCAAAAGAAATACAATGAGGCAATAGTTTATTTGAAAAGATTGGAAACCACAGCTGATTATAAAGTACACTATACTTATGCTATCAATAACCTAATGAAAGCTTATGATGCGCTGAATATGGCTGACGATGTGATAAAGTATGTTAAGTTGATAAAGGAGTCGGATAAAGCATCTGAAGAAGAAAAGAACAGTGCTGACCTATATGCTGGTAAAGCTTATCTTTTAAATGCAGATACAACCTCTGCAATCAAATCTCTAAGCAATGTGGTGAATAAAACCAAGACTTTAGCAGCTGCAGAAGCAAAATATACACTTGCCACCTTACAATTTGCTAATAAGGACTATAAAACGTCACAGAAAACATGTTTCGATCTCATCAATAATATGCCCTCTTACGATTACTGGGTAGCAAAGGCATTCTTATTATTGGCAGATAATTACCTGGCCTTAAATGACAAGCTTCAGGCAAAAAGTACACTTTTAAGTCTTATTGATAATTATGAAGGCAAGGATGAAATTGTTCCTACTGCTAAAGAAAAACTAGAAAAAATTAAATAAGCTACGCAACATGACATTTAGGAAATTAATATATACAACAGTATTTTTTATTACAGCAGGTACCTTTAGTTTGAAGGCACAAGATAAAAAAGAGCCCGAAAAGAAACCAGATGATAAAACTATTGCAGAAGAAATTGAGGTAATCAGGCCTTACAAACCTGTATTAGCTGAAGCCGTAAAGTTAAGAAGAAGCCCGGATTTAAATGATGTTAAAACTTATAAGGCAAAGTTTAATTACGGATTAACAGATAGAAAACTGGAACTAAACGCTGACATTAATAAACTTCAAGCGCAACAAGTGGCCGAAGAGCGCCAAACAGAATTGACTAACAATTACCTCAAAGCAGGATTAGGAACTTCGGGTACTACCTTAGCCGAGGCTTTTATCAATATTGGACGAGATGAAGCACTGCAATTGGGTGGATTTTTCAGACACTTCGGACAAGAAGGTAAATTAAAAAATCAAAAATTTAATCAACAACAATTCAGTGTATTTGGAAAAAGTATTGCTGATCAGTTTACATTAAGTGGACGTCTAAATTACCAAAGAAATGGCCTATATTTTTATGGCCAGGACCCAAACAATTCTTTTCTCAATGAGAATCCTGCTAAACAATCTTTTAACTTTTTTGAAGCTGAAGGGGAAATAGCAAGTAAATACACCACAGATGAAGATGCGTTGAGCTATGCCGCCAAAATAAATGGCTATATGTGGGGCGACCATTATGACGCTAAGGAAAATTCAGTGAATTTAAATGCTTACCTGAATAAAAGAATTAGCAATTTCAATTTGGGTCTTGCCGCTGCTGTAGAAATGGGTAATACCAAAGATATGTCGGTAAGTGTAAACAACAACTTATTAAAATTAAACCCATATATCAGGCTGCAGACAAATGGCGTAAAAATTAATGCTGGAATTAATTTCGTGCAAGAATTTGGTACCTTTTCTGAAACCAGAATTTTCCCAGCCGTAACTGCCGACTTCACTTTAATTCCAGATTATTTACAATTATTTGGTGAGTTGAATGGTGATGTGAACAAAAACACTTTAAAAGAATTTAGTGACGATAATCCATTTTTAAACACCAATATTGAAATCCAAAACACAGTAGAAAAGTTGAGCTTTACTGGAGGTATTAAAGGAACCGCCGGACCTGGCTTTGGATACAAAGCAAAAGTATACCACAAGGAATTGAGCCAAATGCCTTTATTTGTTAACAACTTTAACAAACCTGCAAGTTTCGATGTAATATATGATTTCGGAACAATGAAACTGTTAGGGTTAGAAGGTGAATTATCTGTTCAGGTGAGCAATAGTTTAAAATGGACTGGTAAAATAAATTTGGAAAACTATAAACCTGAAAGAGAAAGAGAAAGCTGGTTTAAACCACAACTAAGAGTTAGTTCCAACTTATTATTCAATTTCAATGATAAATTAAGTTTCGATGCTGCCATAGCAATACAGGATGACACCAAAGCTAAGCTATATCTTGCGCAGCCTGATGCTCCTTATGTTGTGCCTAACCCTGATAATGAGCGTGTGGTAAATGTTAAGGGCTTTGTGGATTTAGGTATAGGTGCCGCATATAAAATAAATAACCAGTTCTCTGTATTTGCTAAAGCAAATAACTTGCTTAACACTAACAACGGCAGGTTTCTATACTACCAGGCTATTGGATTCAATGGTTTTGGTGGATTAACCTATTCTTTCTAGTCGGTTTTCAATAAATAATTGGTTGATAAAGAATTAAAATTTATTTTTACCAAAATGGATATAGTATCGTATTTAGCAGTAGTTATTCAAACAAATAAAGAAGTAGGTGTCCCCGAACTGGGGACATTCTTAAAAAAAAAGTCGCCAGGCAGGTATGATTCTGAACTCCATTCTTTTTTACTTCCAAGTTTACAACTGGCATTTAAGTTAGAAGTAACCGAGAATATTTTATTGGCTGAATACATTTGCAAACAACATAATCTATCTGAAGAATCTGCAAATTATCACATAGACCAATTTGTTGCTAATTTAAAGGAAAAGCTTTCAGATAATAAGGAAATAGATCTGCAAGAGCTTGGCAAGCTTGTATTGCAAGAAGGTGAATTGAAATTTTACGCAAATTCTCAATTAAACCTGGGTTTCAGATTTTATGGGCTTCCCGAAACTGCTGAAGAGATTACTTTTATAGAAAAGAAAGATACCCTGGAATCGGTTATTAATGAAAATAACGTTGAAGTAGAAAATCCAGGAAAAATATCCGAAGAACCCGTTATTAAGCCAGAGTCTGAAATTATTTTAGAAGAAAAAAAAGAAATAGACCCACCAGTTGCCCCAACCCAAATAAGCATTGCAGCTCCCGAGCAGGAGAAAATTCAGGAAATTACCGTTAATGAAGGAACAGTTAATTACCAAATTGAGGAATCAAGAAAGCGACCTATCCCTAGCTATTTAAAAATAATTATTGGTTTACTTATACTTCTAACATTAACCTTAGCCTTATTTTTATGGAATCCAGATTTGTTTGATAATTTAACTCAAAAACAAAATGTCCCAGTACAGCGTATCCCGGCTGCACCAGTAAATAATGCGCCATTAAGTGCAGATACTTTAACGGCTACCGATACGGTTAAAAGAGATACGATTCCGGTAAAGCTTAGTGCGGATCCAATTGTGGCTAGGCCAGTAATGCCCATTCAAAAAGGAATCACATTTGAGGTCATAGGCTCTTCTGTTTACAGTCAGAAAGAAGCTGATCAATTCATTGCTTTCATGAAAAGAAAATGGGGAATGGATGCAAAAGTGGTTAGCCAAAGACCAGGTAAAAAAATAAAAATCAGCATTGCAACATTTAAGGATGAAAAAACAGCCCGAGCCGCACGTTCCAGAATAGAAAAAAAAATAAAAATACCAGGACTATACATTTATATTAACACAAACAAACCAGAATAATATGATTACATTGTTACAGGGTGCCAGTGATACGGCAAACCAAATTATTGATACAGCAAACGTTGTAAAACAAGCTGTAACTACTGCACCTCCCGAATTACATTTTATAGATTTATTGTTTAAAGGTGGCTGGGTAATGATACCATTGGCCATACTTGCCTTTTTAGGATTGGTTATATTTATTGAAAGGTATATCACTATTCGGAAATCTTCCAAAACAGAGTCGAATCTTATGCTGCAAATTAAGCAATACATACAGGATGGAAGATTAGAAAATGCCATTTCACTTTGCCGCAATTCAAACTCTCCACTAGGAAGAATGTTAGAAAAAGGCTTAAAGCGAATTGGACGTCCGATTAAAGACATTGAAGGTGCTATTGAAAATACGGGTAAATTAGAAGTATCTAAGCTTGAAAAAAACTTAGGGATATTAGCCATTATAGCTGGAATTGCACCCATGCTCGGTTTTGTGGGAACTATTATTGGAGTAATTACCATTTTCCATGATGTATCAATTAAAGGTGCCATTGAAATAGGAACCATCTCGGGTGGTTTATACACCAAAATGATTACTTCTGCAACTGGATTAATTATCGGTATCATCGCTTATGTTTTATACCACATTCTAAATATGATGGTAGAAAGAATCATTTTAAGAATGGAAACTGATGCAATTGAATTTATTGACTTATTAGAGGAACCAGGCAAATAATGAATCTGAGAAAAAGAAATAAAGGTACGGTTGAGGTTAATACCTCTGCACTAAATGATATTATGTTTATGCTGATGTTGTTTTTTCTACTGGCATCAGCTATAGTTAATCCACAGGTAGTAAAGCTATTGCTACCAAGATCTGAAAGTGGACAACAATCTTCTGCACAAAAAACCGTTACAGTTTCTATAGATGAAAAGCTAAATTACTTTGTTGAAAAGCAACAGGTAACCCTCGACAACTTAAAAAGCACGGTAGAGACGTATCAGAAGGCTTCTCCAGATTTAACCATCGTACTTTATGTTGCAAGAGGTGTTTCTATAGAAAACACAATGCAGGTTTTTGATGTTGCTAATCAATTGAAGCTTAAAGTTGTATTGGCTGTAGAACCTAAGAAATAATGACATACAATCAGGAAGAAAATAACTACCCTAAGGCTTTGGCTATTTCTACAGTCATTATGGCGTTACTTATTGTCATAAGTTTTTTCATAGTTATCGGGTCATTCAAGCCTGTTGAAGAAGCTGGCATGGGCGGTATGGTCGTTAATTATGGCACTGAAGTAAGTGGAATGGGTACTGATTATACCAGTATCGAAGAACCATCTGCAGACCCAAATGCCAATGAACAAGCCCCCGATAAGGTTGTTCCAGAGCAACAGACAATACAGCAATCTACACCTCAGGCCAGTGATAAAGATGTAGTTACTCAAAACACCGAAGAAGCGGTAAGTATTAACACAAAAAAAACTAAAACTACTGCTACCCCAAATGCAGCTGTAGAAGATAAACCTGCAAAACCAACCATTAACCAAAGTGCCTTATATAAAGGTAAAGCCAATAAAGGCACCGGTAAAGGTGATGGAACAGGCGATACACCTGGTAACCAAGGCAGTGTAAATGGAGACCCACTGAGCAATAATTATGGCGAAGGCGGATCTGGGTTTGGTGAAACACCAATCGCTTTAAGAAGGTTCACTAATCTAGTTACACCGAGTGACGACGGACAGAAAAGAGGAAAGATTGCCGTTAGAATATCAATCAATAGAGAAGGAATTGTAATCAACGCAGTGCCGGGAGTTAAAGGAACGACTTTAAATGACCGTGAATTATGGCAAAAATGCAAAAATGCTGTTATGGGCGCACGCTTAAATCAATCCTCCACTGCTCCTGATGTTCAGGTTGGCGTAGTAGTTTTCAATTTTAAAGTGCAATAAAAGTCCACCTACCTGAAGATTTATTTTAATGACTTATTCACAAACGCTGCACTACCTCTATAATAAACTACCCATGTTTACCCGTGTGGGTGCAATAGCCTATAAAAAAGATTTACACAATACGCTAATTTTATGTGAGCAGTTGGGAAATCCACAACATCAATTTAAAACCATACATGTAGGTGGCACCAATGGAAAAGGTTCTACCTCACACATGCTGGCAGCTATTTTACAACAGGCAGGTTATAAAACAGGGCTTTATACTTCTCCCCATTTAAAAGATTTTCGGGAACGCATCCGGATCAATGGTAAAATGATCTCTAAAGGATTTGTAAGTAATTTTATAAAGGAACAGCAGGCATCCTTCGAAACATTGCAGCCTTCCTTTTTTGAAGTCACTGTAGGTATGGCTTTTTCTTATTTTGAACAACAAAAAGTAGATATAGCCATTATTGAGGTGGGTCTTGGCGGCAGACTTGATTCTACCAACATCATTTCACCAGAATTAGCTGTCATTACCAATATCAGCCTAGACCACACCAATATTCTGGGCAATACCCTTAGGGCAATTGCAGGTGAAAAAGCGGGCATCATTAAACACAATATTCCTGTTGTAATTGGCGAAAGACATCCGGAAACCGACAATGTATTTATAAAAAAAGCACTAGAAACAGATAGCACTTTAGTTTTTGCAGCCGATGAGCTGAACTTGTCTGACATTCAGATAGATAAACAATACCTGATAACCACCATTAAAAAGGGCACCGAAGTGCTTTTCAAAGGAATTAAGCTAGACTTGACAGGAACTTATCAATTAAAAAATGTATTGACTGTTGTGGCTGCTATTTTAAAATTAAAAGACCTGCATTTTAACATCTCTAATAAAGCTGTATTTACTGCATTAAAAAATGTTAAAAAAATTACAGGTTTGAAGGGAAGGTGGCAGACACTATCAAATTCCCCTTTAATAATTTGCGATACAGGCCATAATTCTGCTGGGCTAAAGGAAGTGCTACAAAACATTCAGAATACCACATACCAAAACCTGCATATGGTTATTGGGGTATTAAAAGATAAAGATGTAAATGGCTTTTTGTCGCTTTTACCCATAAAGGCAACCTATTATTTTACTCAACCACAGTTGGAACGGGCCCTACCAGCGATTAAACTTGCTGATCAAGCCTCAAAACACCAACTTTTCGGGCAAGCTTATGATGATGTTGCTTCTGCGCTGCAGGCTGCAAAAAAGAATGCAGGTCCTAATGATTTAATATTTATTGGTGGAAGCACTTTCGTTGTCGCTGAAGTTATATGATATCTTTACAGTAACCTATTATCTTTTATATAAAAGGATCAATACATTTGCTTTTCCTAACTATAAATAATGAAGAAATCATTTTTACAATTGTCCGTGTTACTGCTATTATGCATTCCTGTTTTTGCACAAACAAAAGTTAGTAAACAACCGGCTACGGCTGTTTACCCAACAACCATCAATAGACCAAAACTTGTAGTTGGTTTTGTAGTAGACCAAATGCGCTGGGATTACCTTTACCGTTATTACGAAAGATATGGTGATGGGGGTTTTAAACGATTAATTAATGAGGGTTTTTCAGCTGAAAACACTTTTATCCCCTATTTACCAACAATTACAGCATGTGGTCATGCTAGTATTTATACCGGTTCTGTTCCTGCTATCAATGGTATTATTGGAAACAACTGGTTTGATCCACAATTAGGCAGAGATGTTTATTGTACTGAAGATAAAGAAGTTAAAACAGTGGGTAGCACCTCGGATGCTGGTGAAATGTCTCCAAAAAACTTATTGACCAATACCATAACTGACGAATTAAAGTTAGCAACCAATTTCAAAAGTAAGGTGATAGGCATCTCTTTGAAAGACCGTGGTGCTATACTCCCTGCCGGACATTCTGCAAATGGCGCTTACTGGTATGATGGTGCTTCGGGAAACTGGATTACCAGTACTTATTATAGGAAAGACTTACCCACATGGGTTTCAAATTATAACGATTTGAAGAAAACAAATGAGTATTTGTCGAAGGACTGGAACACATTATATCCTATCAATACTTATACACAAAGCACTACAGATGACAAACCTTATGAAGGTAAATTCAAAGGTGCAACGACCAGTAGCTTCCCACATGTGCTAAAAAATGCTGTTGGTAATGATTATGGGTTAATTAGAAGTACCCCCTATGGTAATACCATGACCCTTGATTTAGCAAAAAAAGCAATTAGCGGTGAAAAATTAGGCCAAGGTGAGGTTACAGATTTTCTAGCAGTAAGTTGTTCTTCTACAGATTATGTTGGTCACCAGTTCGGTCCTAATTCAATTGAAGCAGAAGACACCTATTTGCGTTTGGATAAAGACCTGCAGGAATTCTTAAATTACCTGGATAAAACAGTAGGAAAAGGAAATTATTTATTTTTCCTAACTTCAGATCATGGAGCAGTACAAGTTCCTGGATTTTTAGTTGAGAATAAAATCCCTGCCGGAACTATCAGTAGCAGTCAATTAATGAAAGATTTGAATCTTTTACTTGAAAAAGAATTTAATATTAAAAAGAGTATTTCTGCATTGATGAATTATCAAGTTATTTTTAACCAACCATTGATCAGAGAAAGCAAGGGTGATTTTGACAAGATGAAGGAAACGGTTATTAATTACTTGAAACAACAAACCGGTATTTTGGATGCAGGAGATTTGACTAAAATCAACAGTGCAACGTTACCTGAAGAAGTCAAAAAGCGTGTAAGTAATGGATATAATGCCCGCAGAAGTGGTGATGTTTATTTCGTCTTAAACCCAAATTGGTTTTCTGGCGGTAAAACAGGAACCTCCCATTCTACCTGGTATCCTTATGATTCACATATCCCACTCGTATTTATGGGTTGGAAAGTCAAACCTGGAAAAACAAATAAAAATTATTACATGTCTGATATCGCTGCTACACTGGCAGCAATGCTACATATACAAATGCCAAATGGCAGCTTAGGAACGCCCATAACAGAGCTTACCCACAACTAAAAATTAAAAAGCTGCAGGTCTGCGGCTTTTTAATTTTTAGTACCTTTACTCAGCAAGTATAAACCGTTGTATGGATCCAATTGAAATTTATAAACCCAAAAATAAAATACGTTTTGTAACAGCAGCTGCATTATTTGATGGGCATGATGCCACTATTAATATCATGCGCCGCATTCTGCAATCTTCTGGTGCTGAAGTCATCCACCTGGGCCATAACCGCTCCGTTGATGAAGTGGTAAATTGTGCCATTCAGGAAGATGTACAAGGGATAGCCATGACTTCTTACCAAGGTGGCCACATGGAGTACTTTAAGTATATGCATGATTTACTTTTAGAAAGAGGTGCAACACACATTAAAATATTTGCTGGCGGTGGTGGTGTTATCTTACCATCAGAAATTCAGGAACTGCAAGAATATGGAATTGCCAAAATCTACTCTCCAGATGACGGTCGAAAAATGGGTTTGCAAGGCATGATCAATAATATGTTGGAACAAACAGATTATGTGACTACCACATCCATTAACGGCGAATTGATTCGCATACTTCAGAAAGATATAAAAAGCATTGCTGCTGCAATTACTGTTGCAGAAAATGATCCTGAAGGTGCACAAGGATTTGTTAATGAATTAAAAAAACTCACTATAGGCAACCAGGCCCCAGTTATAGGCATCACTGGAACAGGTGGCTCTGGTAAATCTTCCCTGGTGGATGAACTGGTAAGAAGGTTTTTAATCGAAGTTGAAGATAAAACACTAGCTATTATTTCTGTTGATCCATCTAAAAGAAAAACAGGTGGAGCCTTGCTTGGAGACCGAATAAGGATGAATGCCATTAATAATCCAAGAATTTACATGCGTTCCCTGGCTACAAGACAGGCCAATCTAGCTTTGTCAAAAAACGTTCAGGAAAGTATTGATATCTGTAAAGCAGTTGGTTACGATTTAATTATTGTAGAAACATCTGGTATCGGACAATCGGATACCGAAATAACAGAACATTGTGATGTATCCTTATATGTGATGACCCCAGAATTTGGTGCAGCAACACAACTGGAAAAAATCGATATGCTTGACTTTGCAGATTTGGTTGCCATCAATAAATTCGATAAACGTGGTGCTTTAGATGCATTGCGCGATGTTCGTAAACAATACAGACGAAACCATAACCTGTTTGATGCAAAAGAAGAAAGTATTCCGGTGTACGGTACCATGGCTTCCCAATTCAATGATCCGGGGATGAACAACCTTTTCACTTCTTTGTTACAAAAAATAAACGAGAAAACAGGCGTTGATTTCAAAGCACAAAAGGCCTTAACATTAGAGCAATCTGAAAAAACATACATCATACCACCAGATAGAATCAGATACCTGTCGGAAATTGCAGAGTCTAGTCAAGCTTACAACGAATGGGTCGCTACACAAAGTGCCATCGCGAGAAAGTTATATCAATTACAAGGGGTAATAAAACTTGCAACAGAAGAAGTTTTAACAAAAAAAATACCAGTAGATATAAGTACGGTAGAAGCCCTGGAAGCTATTTACAATCATATAGCTGAACAACAGGATGGTATTTGTAAACGACTATTAAAGGAATGGCCGGAAACAAAGGCTAAATACAAGGAAGAATATTTCGTTTATAAAGTAAGAGACAAAGAAATTAAACAACCATTGTTTTATGAATCATTATCAAAATTAAAAATACCAAAAATTTCTCTGCCTAAATATGAAGATTGGGGTGATATACTCCACTGGTTATTAACAGAAAATGTACCTGGAGAATTTCCTTATGCCGCTGGCGTTTTTCCATTAAAGCGGGAAGGCGAAGATCCAACACGTATGTTTGCAGGAGAGGGTGGCCCAGAACGCACCAACAAGCGATTCCACTATGTTTCATTAGGCCAGCCAGCACACCGGCTTTCAACAGCTTTTGACTCTGTTACCTTATATGGTGAAGATCCACATATACGTCCTGATATCTATGGTAAAATTGGAAACTCAGGGGTGAGTATAGCTACACTTGATGATGCAAAAAAACTATATTCAGGTTTTGACTTATGTGCTCCATCAACTTCGGTATCTATGACTATTAATGGTCCGGCACCTATGCTTCTTGGTTTTTTCTTGAATGCTGCTATCGACCAACAATGTGAAAAATACATCATTGCAAATGGCCTTCAAACAGAAGTTGAAGAAAAGATTAAGGATATATATGAAGGTGAAAATCCTTCAAAACCATTTTACAGAGGTGACTTACCAGAAGGAAACTCAGGTTTGGGGCTTATGCTTTTAGGCGTTACTGGAGATCAAGTATTACCTCCTGAAATTTATGAACCTATAAAAGCAAAAGCAATAAGTAGTGTTAGAGGTACTGTGCAAGCAGATATATTAAAGGAAGACCAGGCTCAAAATACGTGCATATTCTCCACTGAATTCGCCTTAAGGATGATGGGGGATATTCAAATGTACTTTATAGAGGAGAAAGTCCGAAATTTTTATTCAGTATCCATATCAGGCTATCACATTGCCGAAGCAGGAGCCAACCCAATTTCACAATTAGCCTTTACCTTAAGCAATGGGTTTACATTTGTAGAGTATTATTTAAGTCGTGGAATGGCTATCGATGATTTTGCACCAAACCTTTCTTTTTTCTTTTCTAATGGGATAGATCCAGAATATTCGGTAATTGGAAGAGTGGCTAGGCGTATCTGGGCTAAAGCCATCAAAAATAAATACAAAGGAAATGACCGTTCACAAAAACTAAAATACCATATTCAAACATCTGGGCGCTCGCTACATGCGCAAGAGATAGATTTCAACGATATCAGAACAACCTTACAAGCCTTGTATGCTATTTACGATAACTGTAATTCCTTACATACCAATGCTTACGACGAAGCTATTACAACACCAACAGAAGAATCTGTTAGAAGAGCAATGGCCATACAACTCATTATCAACAGGGAACTAGGGTTAGCAAAAAACGAGAACCCTTTGCAAGGCGCTTTCATCATTGAAGATTTAACAGACCTGGTTGAAGAGGCCGTTTTATTAGAATTCAAACGAATAAACGACAGAGGGGGTGTAATAGGTGCTATGGAAACGATGTACCAGCGTGGCAAAATTCAAGAAGAAAGCTTGTATTATGAAACCTTAAAACATAATGGTGAATACCCTATTGTAGGAGTAAATACTTTTTTAAATAAAAATGGTTCACCAACAATTGTTCCTGGCGAAGTTATCCGTGCCACAGAAGAGGAAAAACAATTTCAAATCACAGCCCTAAAATCTTTCCAACAAAGGAATGCTGGATCAACAGAACAAGCCTTAAAGCAATTACAAGTTGCAGCCATAGCAGGTAAAAACATCTTTGAAGAGCTTATGGAAGTTTGCAAAATCTGTTCATTAGGACAAATATCAAATGCCCTTTATGAAGTTGGCGGGCAATATAGAAGGAATATGTAATACAATAGCTATAAACTAAAAAGGGCCTGATGATTTTGCGCTTTTTAGTTTATAGCTATTGTATTCTTAAGAATTAATCCAACTAAATTTATATTCCATTGAAGGGTTTTTCATCCGATCAGCAATACGGATCAACCTGCTTGGCAAAGCCATGATATAATCACGTGCTTTTTCTCCAGACTCATTAAGATCGCGCATACCATCTAAATTCCACTCATCTATTAATTGTTGCATTATTTCAACGTAATCAATTGCAGTATAAACACCTAACCTTTGTGCAGCATCGGTAAAATGACCAAAAGTTTGGCCAATTTTCAATCCCATTTCTCTTAAGAAATGTGCTGGCATAACGATTTTCTTACGCATCATATCTTCAAAAGCAATCAACGCCTCATTTTGATCTACTTCAAAAATCTTACTCATGAAATCTTTATATGCTTTAGCATGTCTGGCTTCATCAGAGGCAATTACACCACACATTTTTGAAAGTAGGTTATCACCATCTTTCTTCGCTAAAGAAGCAACTCTTCTATGTGAAATATTAGTTGCCAATTCCTGAAAACTGGTATATATAAAATTACGATAAGGATCATGCCCTGTACCAATATCAAAGCCATCAGCAATTAAATATTGGGTAGAGATTTCAAACTGTTTCATGTCAACACGCCCAGATAAATAAAGGTATTTATTTAATAAATCACCATGACGGTTTTCTTCTGCAGTCCAATGACGGTTCCATTTCATCCAGCCACCTTGCTCGCTCTTATTTACCCCTTCAACCATGGAAAGCCATGATTCATAAGTAGGTAAAGCTTCTTCAGTTACAGTATCACCTACAAGAACAGCAACCAGATCATAAGATAAATCTTTAGCCTTCTCTTGCAACTGTTTTACATCCTGAAAAAATGTCTCACTCGAAGAGTCGGGCAAAAAATCAGAGGGCTGCCAATTCGTATCAATCGGTTTTAAGTAAGAATGCATTGCCTCCAGCATATAACCTTCTACGTGAAGCATTACTTCCCTTCTTTTTTCTGCGAAATAACTCATTGTTTGTTCATTTAATTAAATGCAAAGATAACCAAATAAATTGCATAAAATATGACTGCAATCATTTAATTGGGCTCAGATTAAAATATAATAGGCCAATATAGTTGAGTACGGATCAATGCCAAATGTTGTGGGCTGAGGCTAAAAATTTATCTTTGTATTTTGATAAAGATTGATATTTATGCCCACGAGCCACACCTCCATACT
>NZ_JBEONS010000045.1:0-17180 GCF_040544395.1 Pedobacter sp. CG_S7
ATCCGCCGAAATGTCAGTAAAAGTCTTAAAACTTTTTACGACAACCCGAAATTGGAAACCATTACTGGGGGGTCAAC
This sequence comes from Pedobacter sp. CG_S7, assembly GCF_040544395.1. NCBI lineage: Bacteria > Pseudomonadati > Bacteroidota > Sphingobacteriia > Sphingobacteriales > Sphingobacteriaceae > Pedobacter > Pedobacter sp. CG_S7. The sequence continues at coordinate 78 of NZ_JBEONS010000045.1, forward strand.
ATGCACCAGAATATCCAAAAGGTATATTTTATGGTAATAGTTCGTTAGCATATATATTTTATATGCGTCTCCATATACTTTTTTTATTAAACAAAATAAAAAATTATTAACCCCGCTTTAACGATTTGTCAATTAATGTGTTTTTCGCAACTTTATCCAGCTGGATATGCTACCACACGAAAGGATCCGTGTAGTAGCATGAAATAAAGAGCACTGCTCGATTGGGAATTATTAGATTTTCTCTATAAAATCCAGGTATAGTGGTACACTTTTCTCAACTAATTCTTCTGAATTGTTCAGCTCTATTCCATAGTAGGTAAAAAAACCTCTATAATCCGCTTTGATATATTCAAAAGTCAATTCAAATGGTGCTAAAAGTTGTTTTAAAGTATATTTGTACTTCCCATCAATAGAATATTCTTTCTCATCTATTCCTGCGGAAATAGCAAGAGCTATTTTCTTATTTCCCATTTTATAACCGCTCTTACTACCATAGGCCCAACCATAAGTTAATACATCATCTAACCATTTCTTGAAAAGTGGCGGACAGTTGAACCAATAAAAGGGGAACTGGAATATAATTTTATTATACGTTTCAATGAGCCGCTGTTCCTTTTCAATGTTTATTTCTTCATTTGGATATTCACTGTACAAATCATGTATGTGGTACCTATCCGGATACTTTTGCAGTTCTTTTATCCATCTTTTATTGATATCAGACTCTTCAAGGTTAGGGTGTGTAAAGATGACCAATGTTTTATTTACTTTCATGTTGTCTTTTGTATAGCTTTTAATTATAAACTACTTTTGCCATTTTATTTGTTTTTGACAAAACTACAAAGAGCACCTGCAAATCCGTACCTTAGCAACGAATTGTATGGTACTAACAAAAATGTAAGTATGAGTAAGATCAAAGAAACCTCCACCAATTACGAGAATAAGCAAACCCTTAGTGCGGATTGTGTTGAAATTTATGCGGCTACCCTGATCAGCGGGCAGTGGACTTTGGCTATCTGTTGCCATTTATCCTATGGAAAGCTACGGTTTGGCGAATTGAGAAAGCGTATTCCAAACATCACCGAGCGTATGCTCACGTTACAATTGCGAAAATTGGAAGAAAACAAATTGGTAAAAAGAACAGTATATGCACAAGTACCACCAAAAGTAGAATATGAACTAACAAAAAGTGGACAACAGCTTCGCCCAATCTTAAACCAATTAGAAGAATGGGGAAAGAACCACCAACAATGGCAGGCCGAATAATGTTTATAGCTTACCAAAGAAGTCGTATCAATACTAAATAACAGACACAATGGCAGTTTCACCTTCTCCCGTTTTATCTTGATATACATGCCAGTAAACTGATACCTAACTTATATATTTTCTGACTATCTCTCACTATCCATACAATTGAGGAGTAGAAAACGACATGGGAACCCAGTCAAACCCTTCGTCTTTTTTGACTATATAACCCAGTCCCGGCCATGGCAAATGACAGGACATAGTCAAGCCTTTACTCATCGCTTGCTCTTGTAATATGCGCTGTCTAGTAGCTACACCCTTTTCAAAATGGATATCCCATTCCGTTCCCCATTCAGGATGTGAAAGCAATAAACTGGTATGTACCGTATCTACGATATGTCTCATCTCTTGGTTTTCTGAAAAAATGGTAAGCACAGGATGCCCTGGTGTATGACCTTCCGCTAGCTCTGTCTTAATACAATCAAACAACGTTTCTCCGATTATAAAAAGCTTCATTTTGTCTTTAATAGCGGCAATGATGCTTCGAGCCAAAAGAACACTTCCTGTATTGGAACCTGTATTTTTACTTTTGGAAAAATCAGGATGATCTGACATCCAAAAATCATATTCCAACTGAGGTAAATAATAGTTCGCATTCTGAAATACCTTTTTCCCTGCTGCATCAAGAATACCACCGATATGATCTACATGGAGGTGAGTAATAAATATATCTGTTACTTCCTCTGGTTTGATTCCTGCGGAAATTAGATTTTCTAAAAACTTTCCTGCCTGATCTCCAATTGCCGGTCCACTTCCTGTGTCGATAATAATAATCTTCTTTTCCTTGCGAATCACCAAAATATTAATGGCAGTATCTACAACACCAGGTAACATAAAACTATCCACCATAGCCGCGTTCACTTTTTCTTTAGCAATTCCTGGCGCAATTATAGGTTGTGCAGGACTGATCAAGATGTGACCATCTGTAACAACTAGCAGTTCCAATTTTCCTAAACGAAATTTAATATAGACCCCTGTGGCATTTCCGTTTGCATTATTTTTTGAAGCATTAGCATATGATCTAAATATAGGCAGAGATGTCAGAACTCCTAACGCTCCTGCTTTTAACACTTCTCTTCTTTTCATTCTGTTTTTTCTGTAAAGGTATTTTAATGATATCTTTGTATCAAGTATGCACTTTTTTGTATCCTACATACCAAAAAGTTACCATGCAGTATATCAACTAGATAAAATTCAATAATGAAAAATAAAAATATTGACACACCAATTTGTTCGGTTGATTATGCCTTCAGGAGAATAGGGGGAAAATATAAAGGCCGCATTTTGTGGTACCTGTACAATCACAAAATCATGCGTTATGGCGAACTCCGAAAAACACTTACTGACATTACCCCTAAAATGCTTACACAGACTTTAAGAGAACTGGAAAGTGACAATTTGGTTAATAGAAAAGTATATCAAGAGGTACCTCCCAAAGTTGAATATTCGTTGACTGCTGTTGGACAGGAATTAATTCCTTTCATTAATCATTTAAGGGAATGGGGAGATAAACAAATAGAAAACGAAAATGGAAAAATAAAGTTGGAGTGTTAAATTATGAATTTATCTCATAATAAATGCAGCTTACATCAATAAAATATAAGGGCTTTACATCGACATAGTGGAATCATTATGGATTACGTTGCTGTGAGAATCATTTTCTTGATTTGCATTTTCTGTATGTGGTGGTGTTTCCCTAAATCTTTAAGTTTAATTCAGTATTAATTACGAAAAAAGGGTAGAAGAATCTAGTTCTTCTACCCTTTTCTTGAACCTTAATTCCCGAAAGGGACTTTTTCTTGTCTTCTAATATCTTCCGCCATTTATTTGTTTTTCATCAAATAGGTTTTCCAATCTGTTAGACCAGTTTTCCAATAAATCTTTTCTGTCTTGATCAGACAGGTGAGCTACACTGTAGTTAACCTGTGGAGTAAGCAATGAAAAGCCCAAATATTCCAACATTCCGCGGTGTACGGGTCTTAAAATACCTTCTATGTCGCCATAGTTTCCGGTTGGCACGTAATAAGCGGCTGGACTACCAGTAGTGATTGAAAGCAAAGCTTTTTTACCAATAAACTTACCACTTACAAACGGTATGTGACCTCCGCCATAAATTTTGCCACTAGCAAAAACACGGTCAACCCAGCCTTTTAAGATGGCAGGTACCGAAGACCACCACAAAGGAAATTGCCAAATCATCAGGTCACACCACTCTAACTTCTCTTGTTCATCTGCAATTGTGTTAATAAACCCATTGTGCTTCGTAGCATAAATCTCCTCAAGTCCCAATTTTAGGTATGAGTGATCCTGTACCGTCGTAAAATTGTGCCTGTTCGATACCGGGTTGAAATTCATTTCATACAAATCCGAGGTTTTCACTTGGTGTCCTGACTTTCGCAAAGTTTCAATTGTTGTGTCAAACATTGCGCCGTTAAAACTTTTTTGTTCAGGATGAGCAAATACTATTAAAATTTTCATATTAATTATTTTTAAGCAAAATTATACATATAAAAACCCTTACATTATGTATAAACTTTCCCAAGTTCAGTATATTTGTCCCATGAGTGATGCAAAATTGTACGAGCCCTACTCGGTTTCTTTTGAGACACGGGATGAATGTCCAATACAGGAACATAGGCACAGTTTCTTTGAGCTTGTCTACATTCTTTCGGGGTCAGGAAGACATCATGTAAACCAGCATACGTTCGATTATAAATCCGGACATCTGTTTTTGATTACGCCTAATGATATGCACAGGTTTAATGTCGAAATCACAACCCAGTTTTTCTTCCTGCGGTTTTCCAATATTTACGTCAAGTCAAAAGCTTTACAGATCGAAAATATTCAACGCCTTGAATTTATACTTCAGAATGCTAATCATAAGCCTGGATGTATCCTGAAAAACCAAACGGATAAGAGTTTGGTCAGGCCTCTCATAGAAGCGTTGGTAAGGGAATACGAAAATAGGGACCTCTACGATCAGGAAATTATCCAACAGCTGGTCAACACTCTGATTATAGTTGTGGCGAGAAATATAGCCAAATACCTGCCCGAAAAGATCGGCGATAACTCGGACGATAAGATTGTCTCAATTCTGAATTACATTCAAACCAATATTTACGAGCCCGAAAAAATACGTACAGAAATAGTCTGCAAGCATTTTGGTATTTCATCAAATTACCTTGGTCGCTATTTTAAAAAACATTGTGGCGAAACGAAGCAATCCTATATTACTAATTATAAAACCTCGTTGATAGAACATCGCTTAAGGCATAGTGATAAGCGGATCAGTGAAATTGTATTGGAATTTGGTTTTACGGACGAAAGTCATCTGAATAAGTTTTTTAAACAGCAAAGAGGTATCAGTCCAAAAAGTTATAGAATTCAATTTTTAAATGGGAATCCCACTATTTAAGCAAATCCTTCTCCTATAATATTTATGTTTGCAATTATTAGATGATTCAAATAACTGCAAACTTTCGGATTCAACGAACGGCACTACTGATTTTAATAAATTAAAGATTGTTCATTTTACGGATCAGTTCAGTCTTGGTGGTTACCTCGGCCTTGCTGAAGATATTCTGTACATGTTTATTGACGGTTCGTTCAGAGATAAAGAGTTTCTCTGCAATCTCTCGATATTTTAATCGTTGACAGATCAGGACGACCACATCTTCTTCCCTTGTGGTCAGTCTAAATTTTTCACTGTTCATCGCTATAAAAGAAGGATTAATTGGCATCAATTCAAGTTCCAGATATAATTCATTTTCCTTTCTTGTTTTTCTGACAGACTTCCATATAAACATCCCTGTAATGATCAAAAAACCCAGATTGGCAAAAAGAACTTCCACCAATTGACTGAAATTAAAATAAGCGATCAGGGTCATTAGTGCCCATGGAGCCACTGCACAATAAACAGCAATCTTCTCTATGTAGAATACACGGTTCTGGCTTTCTCGGTAGCGTTCTTTTATCGCAATTAATATCGCACGCAATAAAACAATGGAATAGAAAAAAGGGACAACAATTCCGTAGTTGACCGCAATATCCAGATTATCATTCATGGAATACGAAATGATGAAGAATACCACATAAGGGAGCAGCAGGAATAATATAACCCCATAAATGGCATGAAAACGTAATAATTTTAGCTCAAAAGCCCGATAAAAATAAAACGGAAAGTAAGAGGCCATGAGAAAGCCAGAGCCGTAAGCAATAATATTCTGAAAACGTATGGATATGGCCATTATTTCGGGATCAGGGAATAGCCCTCCGGTAATGTTATAAATGATAAGGAGAAAAAGTAAGATCAAATACCAGAAACGGGGTTTATCATCCGGTTGATTCAGGTAATATCCAAGTTGCACACCGAACATGACCAGTTCCAAGATGACAAACAATAAAGTAACGATGTGCATTTCTGTTCCGAATATTAGCATAGCTCTACTTTAGTGGTATTTAGAAAAAACAGGGTACACTCCTTCTCCAGCTTGTCATAAATTCTATTACAACATTTTTATCGTCTGAGTTTACCTTTATCATAAATTGAATTTATTCGTTGATTCATTTTCGATGACTTACTTAATCATCCATTTCAGGACAATCAAAAGCCTGAACAATAGCGAAAACTCCGGTCTCTGCCGGAGTTTTTATAGATTTGTTATGCAATTGACCATACCGAGAACAGTACACTGACAAAAATAACATTTGCTACTTATATGGAATTTGGAGATTAACAACTACTTTTCCAACAGTATGGCCTGTTTCGATTTGCAGGTGGGCCTTATCCATTTCTTTAAATCCGAACACATGGGAGATATGAGGTTTGATGATCTCTTTCTCCAACAGAGAGGCGATGGTTTGCATATTACGGCCACTTGAATAAACAGACATAAAATAACAGGCATGCAGTTGTTTTTGACGGGCGGCGGCTTCGTCATCCAATGTATGACCGGAAGGCAATGTCACAATGGTTCCAAAAGGTTTGAGCACATGTACCGACTTTTGAAAGTTTTCCCCACCGATAGCTTCAAGTACAAAATCAACATCGTCCAGAACCTCTTCAAAACAAACTGCTTTATAATCGATATGCTCATCGGCTCCCAGTCCGAGCACAAACTCTCTGTTGGCTGCGGTTGCTGTCGCAATTACATACGCTCCCAGATGCTTGGCGATCTGCACAGCAAAATGGCCGACCCCACCGGAGGCTGCATGTATAAGGACGCGGTCTTTGGGTCTTAGTTTCCCATAACTATCAAAGGCCTGCCAAGCAGTCAAGGCAGCTAAGGTACTGGCGGCTGCCTCCAAATGATTGATATTTTCAGGCTTTAAGGCCAATTGGTCTGCTGATGCAGCAACATACTCCGCATAAGCTTTTCCATGGCCTACAAAATTTACCATGCCAAAGACCTCATCACCGAGTTGGAACTTGGTAACTTCATCACCGACCTTCACGACCTCTCCGGAAACATCCCAACCCAAGATCAAAGGATGGTGTCCCGCCAAATCCTCTGCTAATGGGGCTTCCCTGCTACGAACCTTAACATCCACGGGATTGACACTGATTGCCTTAGCCTTAATCAGCACTTCATTTGCCTTGATTTCAGGCTTTTCTACTTCTTTGTAACGGAGGTTTTCGACACCTCCAAATTTTTCCAATACGATTGCTTTCATATCATTTTTGTTTTTATACAAACATAGACCGTTAAAATATCAGATTACAGGTATATTTCGAGCCTATTTGGGTATCTTTGCAACATGGCAAGGGAAAATCTTTACCAAGCACTTGAAGTGTTCTATGAAAGGGTAGACGAGTGTCCGCTACGTGACAGGCAGTTTAACTTTTTTGAATTGGTTCATGTTATATCCGGTAATGGGGATCATGCTGTAAATGGAAATAGGGTACCTTATTTCCCCGGTGATCTGTTTTTGATTACGCCCAATGATCGCCATGAATTTGATTTGGAAGGTGTATGCGAATTTATGGTGATCCGCTTCGGTGAAAACTACGTGGGGGAATACCAATGGCAGAGCATTGACCATATCGAATGTCTGTTATACAATGCATCCCATTTATCGGCTTCGGTCTTGGTCAACAACGAAGATAAAAAAACCGTCCATTCGTTGATCCAGAATCTGAAACATACTTTAGAGGGTAATCAGCTCTACAGCGAGGATTTGGTCCGCCACTTGGTGAACTCAATCATCGTAATTGCGGCAAGGAACATATCCATTATAAAGCCACAGGGCATTTCTTCAAATGTAGATGAACGCATTCTGCGAATACTGGATTATATCCAAGAGCAAATTCATCATCCCGACCGATTGAAAATCGTCGTAATCGCTAAGAAATTCGGATTGTCGCCAACTTACCTTGGTGGTTATTTTCGTAGGCAATGTGGCGAAACTATTCAACAATACATCTCATCTTATAAGATCCGATTGATAGAACACAGATTGCGGTTCAGTGATAAAAGGGTACATGAGATTGCCGATGAATTTGGATTTGCCGATGAAAGCCATATAAATAAGTTTTTCAAACGACACAAAGGGATGAGTCTAAGAGGATATAGAAATCAAGTTCCGAACGGAAATTCCTTTAGTAATGTTTTCTCAAAATGATGAGTTAAATTATACCAATAAAATACAATGGTGTTTTACATCGACATCGTGGAACCGTTATGGGTTACGTTGCTATGAGAATCATTTCCTTGATTTTCACCTTCTGTGTGTGGTGGCACATCTACCCTATTATTACTGTTTAAGTTTTTTAATTCATTGTCAAATAAATCTTCAATATCCTGCTTGATCTTTTTGTAATTTTCTTCAATATCCTGTAGGTTAACTTCCGCAATTACAGGTATTGGCTGATAGGCATCTTCTTCGACTTTAATGCTTGCGTGGTCATTCTGGATTTCACTATGAAATACCTTTAGCCTGATTTTACAATCGGGATTATCGGCAACAATACCCACGAACTCCCCAGAGGAAAGAGAAGCAATTTTTGATGCTGGTATGGCATAATCCAATTGAGTTGAGTTAGATATAGAAATATCCGAGCTATTAATACTCATACTTTGTCTATCTTGCATAATCTTACCAAAGGTTTCTGATAGTTTGCGTGCTGTGTCACCATTAACCTGTCCACTAATAATATTACCGACTATACCTGTTATCACATCTGCCTGCTCTCCACCATAATCCTTTTTAAGCTGACTGAAATCCTGAACCGCCAAAGTCGTGGCAACTTTGTTGCTCCGAGCGGTAGCAATCAAGCTGTCCATATTATTAAAGTATATCGTTGGAAATTCATCAAAAACCAAGCTGCTTTTTAATTGGTCTTTCCGATTGACCAGTTTGATCATACGAGAGATATAAAGGGAAAGGACTGCCCCATAGGTTTGCAGTTTCTGTGGATTGTTGCCAATGCAGACAATCTTTGGTTTTAGCGGATTATTCACATCAAGCGTAAAATCATTACCGCTCAACACGTAATAGAGTTGCGGGGACGACAGTCTTGCCAACCCGATTTTTGCACTGGCAATCTGCCCTTCCAGTTGCTCCTTGGCCTTATTTTGAAAAGCGGAAACAAACGGATTGATCAAAACCTTTATTTCCTCTTCCTGTTGCAGAATGGCAAACAGTGGGTCGTAATCGGCTTGCATCAATTCGATCACATGAGGCAATGTACAATACTTTCCATTCTCATACCTGCGCAAATACCAGATAATAGCTGTTAGAAAGTTGATAGGACTCTCCACAAAGAAATCACCCTGTTTCTTAATCCAGTCTCTGTTCAGTCCCAGCATGATGGTACGGCTAGCCTCTGTTGCATCGGTAATGTCCTCCATTCCTGCCGGGTCAAGTGGATTACATCGGTGGGTACGGCTGAGATCGTCAAAGTTGATGAGGTAAAATGTAGGCTTGATCTTGTAGCTGTCCTTGTATTTCAGCAGTTTGTTGTAGGCTATTTTTGAAAGGTCGTCATATTTAAAGTCATAAATAAACATGGTAAAACCCTTTTTGATATGCTGGTCGATGATGTTGCGGATGACAAAATAGGATTTACCAGCTCCGGGTGTTCCGGCAACGAGCATCCCACGGAAGGGGTTGATAAAATTGATCCAGCTGTCCCGAACTTTGTTTTTTAACCTGTACTTTGCTGGTAAGTTGATTGAATACTCATTTTCCAGAAGTCGTTCTTCCTGCGGAAAGGTTTCGTTATCGGTATTGAAAATATCCGTTTTCAGCTTATTCCTGATCAGCCTTGACAATAGGCCTCCACCTGTCAATACCAGCATGTAACCTATTGAGGTAATACCTATATAAAGCATAGCCGTAATATTTGGTGCGGCATTCAGGTAAAAGCACAATACACTGATAAAATATAACAGCAATCCGGTAAGCAGGTAGGCGATAATGGCATTTACCGGTATCTTCTCGTCTTTTTTGCCCTTTATACCAATGAGCGATATAGTCAGGAACAGTAGTGCGGCCAGTTTGGGACTGGTCATGTTGTTGAACAATCCCGTTTTCGCAATATTGGCGATGATGCGGTCGCTGATTTCTGCTGTCCAGCCCCATTGTTCAAATGCCACGTAACAGCAGAGGTAAAAATGGATGGTCAATATAAAAATGCTGATGAGCCGGGTAAAATCTATAATCTTTCTTAGTCCCTGTGTATCTTCTCCTGTGTTCATTTTAATTGTGATTAGATATGAGTATTGAGATTGGATGGCTATCTTGAAAATCCCTGTCCCTTTTTTCTTTTCTTCCTTTTTTGTCCCGTGGCAGGGGCATAATCGGTTTCTGTCCTGCCTAACAGGTCTTTCAGGTAATGGGTCGGTGCCAGGGGTTCGAGATAGGTCTTGGTGCTTTCTTCGTTTGCCAGTTTGAGATAGGTTTTTTGTTTCGGTATGGGTTTGAGGTAAGTTTTTGCCTTGTCTGTATCGCCAAAACGTTCGGTCAACGCCTTTGCGCTGTAGGCTTTGCCCAGATCACTGCCATTGAAAACAGTTTTATTGCGGTGGTCGATAAAGGTTGCGCCGTAAATAAAACCCTGCTCGTTCTGGCGGAATGTGATTGCTATTTTTTGTTTCTGCAATTCGGCAACAAATGTTGCTTTTGTGAGTGTTTCGTATTTGTTTACTACCTGATCGATGCTTTTTTTCAAGTCAGCTCGATATGGTTTTCTTTTCTCCATATTCTGGACAAACTTTGTCTGTATTGTAGCTAATGTGGGTTTGTTGTAAATTGCACTTGCCTTAATGGATATTCCAATCTGCTTGCCCTTGATATCAATAATTGAATAGACCAATCCGTTCTTTTGGAACATCTGGGTATCTTCCATGCCCCGGTCGGCAATTACATTGAACTGTTTAAGGACAGCATTAAATTCTGCAAGAGAAGTAAAGCAGTAACTTCTGATCACACTGTTTACGATGTTTGTTATGGCTCTTTTGATAGCCGATTTGCCGTAAACCGCTTTTTCCAGATCGGCTGGTTTTATTCCTAACGTGTCGCTTAGGTTTCTTCCCTCTGCTTTGGTCAGGTTGTAATCTATCTCAATTTCCTTACGGGCTGTTTCTGATAAGGTTTTACCAATGTTATGGATGTCAATGCGAAGGCTGTCTGATTTGATATTTGTGGTGGTGATGTGCAAATGTGGATGGGACGCATCGGTATGCCTGTAAACCAGATAAGGCTGTTCGCCAAAACCGATTTTCTCCATGTAGGTCATTGCAATCTGCTGCAATAACTCATCGTTTAATTTATCACTCTGGTCAAAATTGAGGCTGATGTGTATGGCATTGGTCTTCACTTTTCCGTTAAACATGGTCAGATTTTCAAAGCGTTTAAGCTTACTCCCAAAATCCATTTTGCTAATCTCGCCTGCAAATCCGCTGGCCAGAATTAATCTGGCCTGTCCTTGATCGACCTTGTTTTCGTTGTAATGCAACATGCCCCTGATGCTTTTACCACTCACGATTTTTGCAACCATTTTTCTGCCAATTGGGATATAATGATCAGGAGCCTGTCCACTTTTTCATCTACCTTTTTATATTGGTCTGCAACTTTAAGCACATAAAATGCCCGGTGTGTTTCTGCTTTGTCCTGATTGAAGCTGCGTGTGATCTGGTTGATGTTGATGCCAATGGCTTTGAGTTCCCTGCGGATCAGTGCCATTTCTTCCATGGGTGTATGTAGGGAAACGTCCCTATAAAAACAGTTTATTCTGTCATTGGAAAGGATTTTTCTGGCTACCTCGGCAATGCTTTGGCAGTCGCTTACTCCATATAATTTTTCCAATCTTTTGAAAAGCTTTTCCGATACCCTGATGATGAGGTTGTGGCTTAAAATAGCGTCCTGATCTTTTAGTTTTTTTCTTGGCATGATTGACAGCTCTTTTATGAAGTTCCAGACTTTGCGAGTTCCGAGCAAAGTCCCGGCCTCAAGGACGGCAAGATGTTTTCGCATGCGAAAATACATCTTGCTATGACCACACGGTCATGCACGTAGCCGATCCTAAAGTGGTTTTGAACTTCGGTTTGTGATAGATGAATGTTAGTTAAAAAGATTGCGGTCTAAATTCGGTTGCCTTCAAGCAGACCTTTGATGTCGTCATTTTTGTAGTACATTAGTCCGCCAATTTTGGAATAGGGTATTGTGCCGTTGATGCGCAATGTCTGCAGTGTGCTTGGGGAGATTTTTAGTATTTCTCGAACCTCGTAACTCTTTAGCCATTCATTATTTGATTCCAGAAGTTTTGGTTTTCTTAATACTTCTTTTAAGTCTTGTAATAAATCTGACCTGAATTGTTTGAGGTCTTCCTTTGTGATGAATTCTATCGTTGCCATAATATTTTTGATTATTGTTTTCAATTGTATGGCAAAGGAAATGGGATTGGGTGGTATGGGTACGATAGATGTTCGTGGGTACGAACTATTTGTGTAATAGATATTTTCCTACTCGAAATGTTCCAGTGTGGTTACTACCGAGTTAGGCATGGAGTATATACTAAGTGTTTAATATGGTCTTATAATAAGCTTCTCAATATTGGCGAGGCACTTGAAAGGTTAATTTGATATGCAACTTTACTTTTTGATATTTTTAAAGATTTAAAATTGTTAGCGATTGAAATATTTAAAAAAGTTATAGACAACAATTAAAAGGAATTTAAAATAAAATATAAAGGAAAGTATAAAAGAAAATACAAATCAATATTAAATTTAATTTTATAATTTCATAAATCAATTATTATGGGTTACTGTAATGAAATAGTTTTAAACATTTTTTAAATTTTTGTAGATAAGTTATATATTTGCAATAAGATTAAAATCAATATATTTGAGCCATGGCAATTGAAATTATAAAAGCAACATTTGGAAAGGTAAAACCAAAAGCGACAATACACCTAACGGGAAAGCTTGGGTTTAATATGGAGGCTAATAATCTAATGGTCTTAGAAGCGGAGCAAGCATTTTTATTTGCAAAAGATACGGAGGATAAAAACAAATATTATCTCATTCCAGGAACAGCAGAAAATGGTGCAGGAAAGATTGCTAAAGCTGGCGCATATTATTATCTAAACTTAGGTGATGCTTTTGATACAGTTGGCTTAGATTACGTTAAAGAGATTATAAGCTTTGATATAAAGAAAGATACTCATGATGGAAATACCATCTATGTTTTGGGTAAGCGAAAGCCGACTATCAGAACCGAGAAAACTACAAAAGAGGAGGGTGAGAATTAAAAAAATAATCGAGATGTTGCTTCGACCTAACATCTCGATTTTACAAAATTACTTTTGGAAGGGTAATAGGCTGGCTAATTCACCAGCACATTTTGTGTTACAAAGATATATTTGTTTTTAATCAAAAACAAGTCCTAACACATTCCCGGTTTGTTTACGGCTGATACCGCATAATCAGCACATTTTTAAACAATTTAATCCTTTAAACATGGGAAAGTTCACTATTTTTAAAAGTCCCGCAAACGGGCAGTTCTACTTCCGCCTACGTGCGGCAAACAATGAAATCATCTTAAGCAGCGAGGGATACATTTACAAATCATCGTGCAAAGATGGAATTGAATCAGTTAAGAAAAATGCGCCACTGGACAGTAGGTACACTAAAGCCGATAAGCCTGCAAATTTTACATTCAATCTAACTGGGGCGAATGGAGAGATAATCGGCAAAAGTGAGAGCTATGTCACATCATCTGGCAGGGATAACGGCATAGCAGCCGTTAAGCGAGAAGCGCCTGGCGCTTGGACAGAGGATATTTCCTAATCGTTAAAATTTTTATGGGAAGGAGGTATTAAGTATGGCTAAGTCTAGTTATAGGTCTGCAAAAACCGGGAAGTACGTAAACAAATCGTATGCTGTTAAGCACCCGAGTACAACTGTAAAAGAATCCAACAAGGGCTCTAAATAGTTAAAGAAAAGGTTCCTTCGGGAGCCTTTCTTTTCCGGCCATCCTAACAATTAAGAAAGATAAAGTATTGATTAATTTTCAAGGCCTTATTCTTTATTTTCAATTAAGTTACTGAGTTAGTATATCTACATATTAAGAGAACTAAAATAAATAGTATTGCTACAATAATAGTGACTGAAATTTTAAAAAGATGGTTTAATTACAAGTGATACAGTTTTTTGATCGAATTTATAACCAACAGAATGTTGAAAAGTAAATGAGTTTCACTAAACTTAATAGTATTTTTTTAACGAAATTTATAATTATAGCGAAAACGGTTACGGTAATAACTATTTCGTTGGTTTCAAATTAATAATATTTATATGGCAGATTGTAGTAAATTATTTGGAGATTTTAATGATGAAATCTCAATTCCTACACTTAAAAGTGATAGGATGAAAAAATCAAAAGAAGCCTTAAGGGAAAAGGTTCGAAAATATTTTAAAGATAATCATTCTGATTACGAGCCAAAATTTTATATACAAGGTTCTTATAAAATGAAATCTGCTGTAAGAACTAAAGATGATATCTGTGATTTAGATGATGGAGTATACTTTTTTTGCGAACCTGATGTTACTGCGACAACCCTTCAAAAATGGGTTAAGGAAGCTGTTGAAGGACATACGAGTACCTCACCAGAGCATAGACAAAAATGCATCCGCAATATCTTTGTGAAAGATTACGAAATTGATATGCCTGTATATTACAAAGTAGATGGCGAAGACTATAAATTGGCAATCAAGAATACTGGATGGAAGGATGATGATCCTAAAGCTATGGTCAGTTGGTTTAACAATAAAAAAGATACAGATAATCAGCTTGTCAATATTGTTAAAGAATTAAAAGCTTGGTGTGATAATATGAGTTTTAAAATGCCAAGTGGTTTAGCTATGACTATCCTAGCAGCAAATGCTAAGGATAAATTTTACTATGGTAAGCGAAATGATATAAACCTAAAAGACACGTTAAAAGAAATTAAAAAAGCATTGGACTATGATTTCGCGTGTACTGTTCCTGTAACTCCTAACGATAATCTGTTTGTCGATTACGATGGGAATAATTTTTTATCTGCGTTGGATGACTTTATAAATAATGCAGAAGAAGCGCTTAAGGAGCAAAATGAGCTTAAAGCAAGTGAATTGTGGCGAAAACATCTTGGGACAAGATTTCCATTAGGAGAGGATAAAGAGGCTAACTCAGCAAGAAATGCTTCGTTACTTGCGGGAGGAGCTTCTTCAAATCCATTTTCATATTAGTGGATTTGTTTAGAGCAGAACTTGATGAAATAGTAAATGATTATCCAAGGTTAAATATTGTTGAGAATGGATTGCAAGTGTTTCTTTCAGGGGAGTTAAGTATTTATGATGAAAGCATCTGTCTTTTAGATACTTATGAGTTAGAAATTCATCCTGCATCAGAATATCCGTATAAGTTTCCAATTGTGTATGAAATTGGTTCTAAAATTCCTAGAAACATAGATTGGCATATTTATGAGGGTAAGGGAAATTGTTGTATAAAAGTTATGCCTGAGGAAACAATAATTTGCCTAGAAGGTATAACTTTAAAACTATTCATAGAGCAACAGTTAAAGCCATATCTATTCAATCAAACCTTCAGAAGGGAGAATGGATATTTTATTAACGAAAGATCTCATGGTGTAAAAGGTTTAATAGAATATTTCAGTGGTATTTTATTGACTTCAGATATAAAAAAAATAGAATATCTGCTTGGATATATACTTTTTAAAGATGAGCTAAGTAGGGTTGCAGATTGTTTTTGTGGAAGTGGGAGAAAATATAGGAAATGCCATAGGGATGGTTATAGGTTACTTTCTAAAATTGGCAGAGAAGATTTATTGCTGTACCTAAAGGCCATCATGAAACATTCTACATTAATTAATAAATGATTTATTTTATATGACAGATTTAAGGCCGAAAGTTTTTATTGGATCATCAACAGGTGGTTATGAAATAGCTAAAAAAGTCAAAGGATATTTATTTTCTGATTGTGATTGCCATACTTGGAAAGACAATGGCGTTTGGGAGACGAACAAGAGTACTTTTGATAATTTGTTGAGGATAGCAACATTTTTTGATTTTGGAGTATTTGTCGCAACAGCTGATGATTTGACAATGGATAACAAAGATAATGTTGTAATAGAGCCTAGGGACAACGTTATTTTAGAGATGTCCCTATTCTTGGGAGCACTAGGTCAATATAAGTCTTTCTTGCTGGTAGAAGAAGGTATAAAGCTTCCAACAGATTTTAATGGAATTTATATGCCAAGATTTAAACCAATTGACGAAAAATCTATAGAAAATGGATGCAAAGAGTTCATTGATAAGATTAATGAACATTATAAATTAGGTCATCTAAGTTTATATCCAACAACTGCTTTGGCGATAGGTTATTATAAAAATTTTATCGAAGGTATGGTTGAGAGCATTCAAAATGCTGATGATATTGAATTTAATGAAAGGACTTTTACAAGTTTTAAGCTAAAGGTAGTTATACCTAAAGATTTGAAAGGAAATATTCGTCAAAAAGCATCTTTGTTTTATAAAAGGCATGGTCTATCAGAAAATACATTAAAAACAAAATACAGAAAACATCCAACTTGGTTTCATTTAGATCCAGATGATGCGCCCAATGGTTTAATGTATGACATGCCAAGTACGCTAACAGGAATTGATGATGCAATTGAAATGATTTTAAAAAAAGGTTTTACCGGAAGAACTGCAATGCAAGAAATCATAGAAGAAAGGGAATTAAATAATTTTAGGCGCGTTTTGCAAATTCAAATAGATAAAAGTCCTTATGCTCAAGAGGTAGTTGAAATTGTCGACGAATTCTAACAACAAAGTGAAACTAAAAACATTGTTAAAAATTTCGATTTTAAATCTTGTTTTACTATATTTGCATCATCAAAACGTCTTTGATTTCAATTAAATGATGTGTTTAACACATGAAACTACTTAAAACAAAGTAGAATATATGTACCCGATTCGGTGTCCTTTTATTGAAAAATGTATAGATAAAACATCTAAGTAATTAGATAACAACATATTAAAAAGGGAAAGCTAAATCCTGCCACCCCGACAACTTCCAGTTCATCTGGATGCAAAAGCCTCTAAATATCACTATTTAGGGGCTTTTTTGCTTTTAATCAGTTCATATTAATCCGTTTTAATCCATAGTGAAGTTGCTACATTTGACTAGAGGGATTTAGTTGGGATCAATGCCAAATGTTGTGGGCTGATGGAGTTTTTTCTGAATTTAAGCATATAACTGAGTGAGCCTGTAAAGAAAGAATTCTATGTTCTTCAC
>NZ_JBEONS010000046.1:0-16455 GCF_040544395.1 Pedobacter sp. CG_S7
ATTTGCATCTAAAACAAATTTTGCCGCAGCCGGATTTCCACTTGTGCAGCCACTTAAAAATAATTCAGCACCAAAAATAGTACCGCCCATAAGGACGGTTAAATCCTTCCGCAAATATTTATATATCAATAAGTTGTATGAGCATTACGATAGCTACTCACTGTTTTACTCACATTAAGTTTAGTAGCTATTGGTTCAAATTTAACTACATATCTATATAAAACCAAGTTTTTTTGAACCTAAAATCCAATTTGTTTTGCTTTTCTACTAATCAGACTTTTATATTGAATTTTTAATGACTCAGAAAGAAAACTTTCTTCGATGAACTTTTCCCATTTTAGAATAAGTTTATTGAATTTTTTGAAGATATTTTCTATAACTTTTATATCCAAACCTCCGCCTTTCATGGCAATTTCAAAATCATTTCGATTGATTTTTTTCTTCTTTCCGTTTAAGGTAAGTGCCAAATCTTCATCATCTCCTTCTACAGCTAGTTCCGAAGCGACCAAATCATAAGCCGGACATAATCCATAATCGGATTTCTTTTTTATAAGCGAGAAGTTCTTTAAATGCATGTCATTATTCCCGGTCAAAAAACAAAAGACAAGCAATTCATAAAAATTCACCAAATCAAGCCCAGGATTAACTGAGAATTTGTTTATTGCCTTAGCCACTTGCTCGTATGATCCTCTGTATTTATGTTCTGTTAGCCGTTCCGTAAGTTGGCACATGTCTTCCATATGGATTTTGTGATCATCTTCACGGTCAATCCTTTTGGTAAGATAAGCAATTTCTCCAGATTTTAATTTGATGAGCGTATGCTCAACAGTTTTAATTTTGCTTAATGCTGCAAGGTGCATCGTTAGATCTTCATTTTCAGGAAGATTCGGATAAATTTCTGTTTGAGGTTTTAAGATATATTCTCCCCACATACCTACTATGGTTAAACGGTCGGTTCTGGGAGACGAGGGATCGAATCCTAAAGAAAGTTTGGGTTGCACTCCGGTAAGTGCTTTTTGACTCTGAATGAGTTGCTTTGCAAGCTCAAAAATCTGATCATGCGTGAATTCCAAGAGTGGTGGATTTACTGTCCCAAAAAACTTTTTACTACAGTTTTGATGAAATCCACTTTGCCCAGCAATTGTGTCTAACTCTTCTGAATCTATTGCTTTGTAGCAGTATAAACATTTGTGTTCCATATTATTCAACAGCTTCTATTGACACCGCCCCTATACAGTCGTGGCAGGTTTTTAGTAAAATCTCCATTCTATCACGTGGATTTAACTTCCAGTTTTTTTGTGCAATATCCAATAACCAACCTTCTGGTATCAGACCGTCAAAAAACGGAAACAGGACATTGCTCTCATAAGTTTTGTCAGTTAAAGGAAGCGTTAAGCTGATGGCTTCTTTTCTATCGCTTTCTAAATAGGTTTGATCATATTGGAAATGATAGCCGTTTTCATCTTCTATTAATGTACCCGCCAATTCGTTATGCATAATTACTTTAGCTTTTTTCATCTTTTTCAGATTTTATCGGACCCATTTCGTGTCCAAAAAGTGAGAGTACCTGATTTACTTTATCCATCTGCAGACTTATCTTGCCTTGCTCAATTTCCCGGACAAACCTTAAACCAACCCCGGCTTTATAAGAAAGATCTTCTTGGGTTAAGCCAAATTCCTTTCTTTTGCTTTTTACAAACTGACTAAGATTATTCATACTTTATACCTGATTGGGTATAAATATAGTGATTTTTATTAAAATATACCTTATCGGGTATAAAGTATTTATTTAATCAATAATCATACCCTATAGGGTATGATTTAATATGATTAGGTATTTTTAAATAGCCTTTCAAAGGCATCAGATCCGAAGGCCAAATACTCGGTTGTAATAATCGAAAATAATTTCCATATTGAAACCAGAAAGTGAAGGAAAAGAGTTGATTTAACGAAGTTATATCTATTACTTAAGAAAGGTATTTAAAACGCGTAAAAACTTTACCCATGAAAAAAAACTTGGGTATAAATACACAAATTTAGGACACGTTATTAAAATGTGAGACATTTTGGGACATATACTTAATACAACAATGGATACAGATGATTTATCAATAGCGACTTATAACGGCATTATCACAGAAGCTGAAAAATTCAATCACGATTTAACATTACAGTTTGGTGTGTTAGCATCTGAATGCAAGAATGATGATGATTATTTGGGCAAAGCTGAGGCTTTAATAAAAGAATGGCTTAGCGTGACGGATTTTGATGAGATAATAGATGATGTTTTTTATGGAGAAGATGTTGATTGTGATGAATTCAAAGTTACGTTGAATAAATTATTAGCAAACATTACTGAAATCAGAAAAACCCCATTGGACAAACGAGAATATGAAAATTGGGGTTAATCTAATAAATAGTGAAAAATACCTCCGACAATATCCACATCTTCCAATCTCTTTTCAAAGGGCGTGAAGATGTTTTTGCAGTTCGGTGGGACAAAGGAATTAAATCTGGCTATATGCCATCCTACCAATACGACCCTTACCATTATCGGGCACATAAAATAAAGGGGGGCACTTTTCAAAATTTCCAGGATAAAACTTTTTTACCGCTTACCAATAATGAAATCCAAAAACATTTCGATGGAATTCAGCAGACAGGAATTTATCCTTTGCTACAAGACAATACATCTTGGTTTTTGGTAGCCGATTTTGATAAAAAAAATTGGCAAGATCAAGCAGTTCAATTTTTAAATGCCTGTAAAGACGAAAATATACCTGCCTATTTAGAACGATCCCGTTCGGGGAATGGAGGACACGTCTGGATTTTCTTCGACAAACCTTATCCAGCAATAAAAATCAGGAAGATTTTTATCTCTATTCTGGAACAATCCGGAGCTTTTTCAATGTTCGACAAAAGTTCGAGTTTTGATAGATTATTTCCAAATCAAGATTTTCTTTCGGGTAAAGGCTTAGGCAACTTGATAGCTTTACCGTTTTTCAAACCTGCTTTTGAAAAAGGAAATAGTAGTTTCGTAAATCCTGAAACTTTTAAACCGATTGCAGACCAATGGGTTTTTTAAACAGGATTCATCGAGTTTCAACAAATCATTTGGATGAACTATTTCGTGAAATGTCATTAGCCAGGGAGGATAGTTTGCCAATAAAAACCAATGGAAAACTAACCATTTTATTAAGTAACAACATAAAAATCAGCAGACTGGGCTTAACAACCCTATTAATCAATTTCATAAAAGAAGAACTGAATTTTGCGAGCACCGAGTTTTTCATCAAAAAGCAATCTGGTAAAAGCACATTTGGTACTGAAAGATATTTTAAGTTAGTTGAGGAAACAGAACATGAAATTATTATTCCCAGAGGATTTATAGGTAAGCTTATTCGCTTCTGTAAAGAAACAAATATCGAATATGATTTTGTCGATAATAGAAAACAAAACTCTCCTATTCATTTTGCTTTTAATGCCTCGTTACTATCACACCAGTTAAAAACAATCGAAATAATCACTAAGAAGGATTTTGGAGTAATAGTATCCCCACCTGGTTCTGGGAAAACTGTGCTTGGGTTAAAAATCATTGCAGAAAAAAGGCAACCTGCTCTCATCGTTGTCCATCGCAAGCAACTCTTAGAACAATGGGCTGAAAGAATTGAAGCGTTTTTAGGTATTCCAAAAAAAGAAATAGGAATAATTGGTCAGGGTAAATCAAAAATTGGAAAGCAAATCACAATAGCAACTATTCAAAGCTTGCCCAAGCAAGTGGACGAAATCAAAGACAAATTTGGAACAATTATCGTAGATGAATGCCACCATGTTCCTGCGGAAACATTTAGAACTACTATTGAAAAGCTACAAACATTTTATTTATACGGACTCACTGCCACGCCTTTTAGGAAATACAATGATGGAAAAATGATTCACGCATTTGGGAGAAATCATAGCTAATGTCCAAACCAGTGAAATTGAAAATTTTAAGCAAGCACAAATTATTATCAGAAATACGGAATTAGATGTACCGTATAACTCTAAAACGGATAATTTTGAGCTCTTATCAAAGATCTTAATTCACGACTCAAATCGTAACAAACTAATACTTGAAGATGTAAAGAAAGAATTAAACCAAGGTAAAAAGGCGGTTATCATCACTGAACGGAAAGAGCATATCGACGTTCTTTATTTATTTTTGAAACAATTCTACGAGGTTATTGCACTAAGCGGGGAAGATTCTGACGCCTCCAGAAAATCCAAATGGAAGACTTTACACGATGGAAACTTTCAGGTAGTGATTACCACAGGCCAATACTTTGGAGAGGGGACAGACTTAGCAAATATTAATTGTTTGTTTTGGTTTATCCATTTTCCTTTGAAGGGAAATTAATTCAATACATTGGCAGGGTTCAGCGCTCAGAAATCAATCCAACTATTTATGATTATCGCGATTACAAGATTGATTATCTCAATAAACTATTTCTCAAAAGAAATGTTTATTACAGAAAAATAGATAGGCAAGCTACTTTATTTGACGAACCCATGGATGAAGTTGCTCCATCAAATCCTACATTAACTATAGAGAAGGAGATCAAAATTCCAATAGAAGAATTAGAGTTCCACTATGGAAGCATCGCATTCAGGTATCTGATTAATGAGATGAATACCAAACTTGAATTTAATATTGAGAACATAGAAATTCGACCGGAATTTGAAGTCTTAAAACCATATTTTATCAAAACGTTAAAGTCAAAAACTCTTTTGATCAAACTCTTTGCGGAATTTGAATACGGAAAATTAGTTTCTCAATTAGCCACTTCACAAGATATTGAACGCATTAATAAAGAAGTAGTTGAAAGTGTAAAGTTTCAGTTTCTGAATAAGGGAGTTCTAGGCAAATTCCCTTCTCAGAAGCATAATATACTAACATCAGATGATTTACAGAATAAGGAAAAAATCTATGCTGACGGAGAAGAACTGCTGAATGCCATTCTTAAGAGTAAGCAATACAAACACTCCAAACATATTCAGTTTTTAGCGTCACAACACGAGAGCCAGATAATGAAAATCCGTTTTGTATTACACCCGTTTTCCTTTGTTTTTTTATTATCAGGAGATAAAAACTATCATATAGTTTTAGAAACGTTAGACACTGAAGAGGCAACTTATATCTGGCATACAGAAAAGAATAATGACGATTTAAAACGGAGTATTACATCTATTGATAACCAACTGCTAATCATAAAAGAGAAAGGTCGACAAAGTTTTTTTGATAGCAACCCCCAAGATTTCAGTAAGATTATACATGACTATTTTGATAATAGTTCCGGTTTTACGATTTGGAAAGGATTGTTGGAAGAAAGGATTTTTTGATTAAAGCAATAAATCCTTCGCTAGCTTCGAGATAAGACCAAATGGATTGTTCATTTTAAACATAATAAAAATCACTAACCCCTATTCAACGCACATTTACGGTAATTAACCATGATAATCACCGCATTGCTGATGGATAATTTTCGAGATGCGGTAATTAAACCTTATATTCACCGCATATTTGCAACGATATGTATGTGCATCAGTTAAAAAAATGGCCCGAGTTTCATTGGAATTCCGATAGTTTATCAGCAAAGCTTGGAAAAGTCAGGCACCAACAAGGCAAAATTTTGGGTCAGGTTAAGGCTTTAGGATTTAAGTTTCAAGAAGAAACATTATTATATACGCTAACGCAAGATGTATTAAAATCTAGCGAGATTGAAGGACAGCTACTAAATCCCGAACAGGTTAGATCCTCAATCGCCCGACGGTTAGGAATAGATGTTGCCGGTGCTATAAACGCCGAACGCGATGTGGAAGATGTGGTAGAAATGATGTTGGACGCTACACAAAACTATAAGGATGATCTAACAGAAGAACGCCTTTTTGGTTGGCATGCGGCGCTATTCCCGACCGGGAGAAGCGGAATGCACAAAATAAATGTTGGCGCTTGGCGAGAACATCCTATGCAGGTTACTTCTGGATATATGGGTAAAGAAGTTGTCCATTTCCAAGCTCCGGAAGCGGATAGACTAAGGGAAGAAATGCGAAAATTCCTAAATTGGCTAAACGGCATGAAGGAATTAGATGCAGTAATTAAGGCGGCGATAGCTCATCTATGGTTTGTAACCATTCACCCATTTGATGACGGAAACGGACGTACGGCGAGAGCCCTTGCCGATCTACTGTTGGCTCGGGCAGATCAAAGTTCACAACGGTTTTATTCCATGTCCGCTCAAATCCAGCAAGAACGAAATGATTATTACGCAATTTTGGAGCGTACACAAAAAGGAGATCTGGACATTACCGCTTGGCTAGATTGGTTTTTAGACTGCCTTTACCGTTCTATGGAAAGCACAGAAAAAACCATTGAAAAAGCTTTAGAAAGAGCTAGGTTTTGGGAAGTACATCAGTCATTAGATTTTAACGCCAGACAGCAGAAAATGCTACAGGTTTTATTAGATGATTTCTTCGGTAAACTGAATGTTTCCAAATGGGCAAAAATGACAAAAACATCAACTGACACCGCTTTAAGAGATATTCAAGATTTATTAAAAAAAGATATTCTAGTGCAAGAAGGAGCTGGAAGGAGTACGAGTTACCGAATTAATCAAATGTACTAACGTATTAACCTGAGTTCGATAATTAAAAGGCACACAATTGGTTTATTTTAATCGTTTGGTATTTTATTGATGGCTTTTTAGGGAAGAAGCTGTAAGCTGTATGTGGCGTTGCACATAAAAAACATAATAATGCTTAAAACATTTAAATCCACTCATTTGAAATAATAGTAGAATACTGATAACCTCATTCTTGGACACTTTGGAAGGGCGTCCAGAACGCTTGCCAATTATGAAGCTTTTAGTCGTTTTTCGAAGTTTTTGCAAAACTGATCAACTGTACAGAAAATATCGCTAACTTTATCGTATGTAATCATTGTCTTTATTTTGTTAAATATCTGAATGTCAGATACTTAAATATAAAAAATACTACTTTTATTACATGGTTTTATTTCAAAGAATTATCGAACTCAGGTTTGTAGGTCTCTGGTTGCGTTCGCTTTAGACGTTTTAGCAATAGCCATATATTTTTTCGCCGTCATTCCTCCGGTAAAACCAGCTGGTCTTTCTTCCAACATTCTGTTGATGACTTTTAGTTGGCGCTCATTAAGTTGGTTTTAATGCTCATCAAAAAACTTTGCTTTTTCAGCGTAAACTCCAATAAACCTTTGGAGTACTTTTAAAATAATTTCGGAGAAATATTCTACCCATTCTGTAATATCCAAATTGCGTTGCACAGATTTGAATTGCTCATAATAAAGCTTCCTGTTCTGTTAAATCGTTTTTGATAAAGAAAGCAATACAGGAGCGTTTAAAGTTTGGGCTAAGTGTGAATTCTGCTAAGGCTCTTCCAGTCCGTCCGTTTCCATCTTCGAAGTGATGTACCGATTCAAAATGTAAGTGCGCAATTGCCGACTTTAATAATGCTCTGGAAATCTTACTTTATTTGTCTTGCAAAAATATCTTTATTTATGCCCATGCGCAAAAAATGTGTCATGTATCTAGTAATAAGCGCAAACCGATCCTTGTTTATATTTCACTCTCAATACAAACTGGTAATTATTATTGTAATAAATTTAAATTATTCTTAATTTGCTAGTGTAAATCAAAACTATATTCTAATCCAGAGTGATGCGCTTCCGTAACAGATCTGGACTGTTTTGGTGTTTTAGTATCTTGATAGAAAGCGATAACCTAATTTTTAAACGAGGTATGAGTCTAGATTTTTAAAATGAAATTCAGTATTAAGTTGACTCCTACTACGGCGGAGAATATTATTCCGATTAATTACCAGTACCCGCTGAGCAGTGCGTTGTACCGCATTATTGCGAAGGGCGACGCCAAATACGCCGAGTTTTTACACGGAACAGGTTATGGTAAGGGCTTTAAATTTTTTACATTTTCACAGATTAACTGTCCGTTTAAAATTGAAGAAATTTCTTTAAACTACAAATATTCATTAAGTTACATCACTTTAAAACTTCTCAGGTAGGAATAGGATATAGCTATCTGCGGAAAGGCTTTATTAGTAAAAAATAACGTAAAATACACATGAGACTAATAGTATATATCACAGGTAAAATAGATAGTTTAATCCCTTATAATTATCAGCCAATGCTTACGGGAACTATCCACAAGTGGATAGGAAGCGACAATGAAGAACATGGAAAACAAAGTCTATTTTCGTTTTCTTTTTTTCAAAATGTATTGGGAGTCAAGGATAAAGGATTGGCTTTAAAACAGGATTCTTGTTTCTTCTTCAGTTCTTACGATATTAACCTTTGTAAAAAAGTATTGTCGGGGATAAAACAAGACCCTAAATTATTTAATGGTATTATGGTCAAAGAGGTTCAGTTAATGCAGACTCCCGGGTTTTCTGATTGTGAGCGATTCTTAACTGCGAGCCCCATTCTTTTGAAACTAAAGCGGGACGATGGTCAGAAGCATATCTTATTTTCTGATACAGAGAGTAGCGACTTGCTGACTATTAGTATCAAAAGTAAACTTGAAAAAGCAAGTTTATCTAGCGACGGAATATCTGTTGAGTTCGATAATTCTTATCCTAACCCGAAAACAAAGTTAATGAATTATAACAAAATTAATAATAAAGCCAGCGTTTGTCCAGTGATTATTAAAGGAACGCCAGAGCAAATTGCTTTTGCTTGGGAAGTGGGGTTAGGAAATAGTACTGGAATTGGGTTTGGAGCATTGAAATAGTAATATATGAAATACTTTGTTGTAAAATATACTGGTGCTTTTGGATTTATTAAACCTTGGACAGCAGTAAGAGACAGCGAGACTTTTAGTCAGCAGTTTTTAACTCCTTCTATCGTTGAAGGAATCGAGAAGAAATTATTCCCAGAATTATTAAAGGAGAAAGGAATTAAAAAGATTAAGAGATATAGAATAAACTATCAAGGATTAGATTTCCAACAGGAACGAACTTGGTCTAAAGGAGGATTTGCTTTCGCCAAAGAAAAAGGTTTGTATAAAACAAATATGGGTATTCTAAATCGAGGCGTCATGTTGAATCCAAATCTATATCTCGCTTTTGAAAACAGTGAAGATGCAGAGGTAGCTTTTACCCAAACATTATGTTTATGTAGAAATGAAGATTTAATATTTCCCGAAACGTTAGTAGAGTTCGAAATAAATGATTTTGATGAAATTAATGGATTCGAGTTAATTTTTACTAATGAAGAAAATGGCTTTAAGGTCGGACATAACAGGTTTGACAATGCTGTTGAAATGTATGGTGAATTAAAAGTGTTTGGAAATCCTATTCGTAATTAATATGCTTCCTTTAAATGAAATATTAGCTAAAAGTATAAACTATGGAGGGTTAACCCTACTAGAGCATACCCAACAAGTTACAGAGGCTATTGAATTATTTGCTACAAAATATTCATTCAATTTCAATGTTAATATTGCTAAAAGAGGTGCGATTTTACACGATTTAGGAAAAGCTCATCCACATTTCCAAAGAAAAATCAAAAATATTAATTGTGGAAGTATATCAGAAAGTAGAGAATGGGGGTTTGCTCACAGACACGAAATATCTTCACTAGCATTTTTGCCATGTTTTCCGAAAGAAGAATGGAATGACTTAATAGATTTAGTTGTTGCACATCATAAATCAATTGAAAATGATCCAAGAAAAAAAGGAATAATTGATTTGGTTGAAAATGATAGAAAGTTAATTGATAATCATTTAAAAGACTTCGAGAGTTGGAGTAAGTACGGCATAGAGATATTGAATACATTCAATATTCAAACTAAAGACATCCCTTACGAACATGCAAGGAACGCGATCGAATATGTAATCGAATATTGTGAAAGTAAAAAAGATGGTTTCTCTCCATTAAGAGGATTGTTAAAATCAGCAGATCATTTTGCTTCTGCGTTTACTCATGATACAACTAAACAATTACAGCATCTTTTCGAAATTCCTGACTTAAGTTTTTACCATGATGAAAAACGCAAAAGTAGTATTTATCCGCTTTCTCAAATTGAAACAGAAGACCAAAGAGAACATACGCTAGTAGTTGCCTCAACAGGGGCAGGTAAAACCGATTTTCTCTTAAGGAGGTGCAAAGGAAGAGTTTTTTATACATTGCCATATCAGGCATCTATTAACTCCATGTGGGAGCGTATAAAATCTGTTGTGCCAAACAAAGACATTCGATTATTACACGCCACGTCGAAAATTGTAACGAAAGATAAAGTAGATGAACAGATATTGCAACCACTTGCTGGCTCAGCAGTCAAAATCCTAACACCTCATCAGTTAGCCGCAATAATATTTGGAACATCGGGTTTTGAAAGTGTCATGCTTGATTTACAAGGAACAGATGTGATACTTGATGAAATCCACACATATTCTGATTTTTCGAGATCAATGGTTTTAGAAATTGTAAAAACATTGATTCGATTGGATTGCCGAATTCATATCGGAACAGCTACAATGCCTACTGTTTTATACAATGAACTATTAAAAATACTCGGTGGAAAAGAACGTGTATTCGAAGTTAGTTTAAATAATGATGTACTTGACACATTCGATAGGCATCGAGTCGACAAACTTGAGGACGATTCTTTAATTAAAAACATCTTAAAAGATGCTTTTTTGAATAGAGAAAAGGTATTGGTAATCTTCAATACTATAAACAAAGCTCAAGATTTTTTCAAAGAAATTGAAAAGGACGACGATTTTACAAACATCCCCAAAATGTTAATCCACAGTAGGTTTAGGCGTGGGGATAGAGTCGAATTAGAAACAAAATTAAAATCTGAATTTAATGGTGATGGAAGTAAAAAATATGGCAGTGGATTGATGCCTTGTTTGGTGATTTCAACGCAAGTAGTTGAGGTCAGCCTAGACATTAGTTTTGACCGAATGATTACTCAATGTGCTCCTTTAGATGGTATGATTCAACGGTTTGGAAGGGTAAATCGCAAAAGAACAAAAGATACAATTGGCAAGTACAAACCTGTTCATGTGATCAAGCCGAGTGGAAATGTTTTACCTTATAAAATGGCGATTTTGCAAACAAGTTTCGATCAACTCCCTGCTAACTTAGAGGTTTTAAGAGAACGTAGTTTACAAGAGAAAATAGATGTAGTATATCCAATTCTTGAATCAAAGGAGATTGATATTCATTTGATTTACAAAAACGATAGATACCAAATTAAAGAATTAACTAACAACAAAAAAGCAGTTTTGGTAGATGCGTTAGAGATTGAGAGTGCTATCTGTATTTTAGAGGCAGATAGAGAGAATTATATTACTTCGGGATGGGAGGATAGACTTCAAATGGAAATTCCAATCAACTATAAAACTATTTCACGGCACAAATCTAACTATGAGCAATTGGAAGTTGGCGCATTCCCATTTGTAGTTCCACAACAAGTAACGGAGTATTATAAATACGGCCTGCAATTAGTTGAACATGATAATATTATATAGATATGTATACAAGTTATATTGGGAAGAAATTTCTAAAAATTTACAAAGAGAAAGAAAATAAGCCTGAGAATTATTCCGCAAAGGAGTTTTTTGAAGGAGAGATGTTTCCGTTGTTTTTTCAAGATGGAAGTCATTTAATGCATGTTGGAAATTCACCCTTTTTTCAAAAAACTAAAGAAGAGGATAATATTAAATTCGGCAGTAAATCTTTAGCTCAATTAAATAATTTACAAAAAAAAATAGAGGTAGGGATTCCTAGTGGGTCAATATATGTAGGATATGGTGCAGAAGAGATTCAAGCCACTTCATCAGGACAGTTAACATCTTTAAATATTATTATTAATGAAACGGAAATCTATTCTTCGTGGATTGGAGAGGCTTTAGCAATTGGTATAAATGGTGGTTTTGTAATGTTGATTGATGAAGAAGAGGTTTTACTAAAAATCTATAAAGGCTGGTCTAATTATAGAAACTTTTTAAGTCAAACCCCAAAATTAAAAGATAAGCAAATTGAAACATGGAATGGTCATTGGATTTGTCAAGCCTTAAGTTTAGAAGATTTAAATGACTTTAATTATTCAAAAATTGAAACAGCTGAAGTTGTTGGAAATATTGCTATTCCCACTCAAAGATGGTCCGAAGTTTTATTTGTTTTTGCAAAAAAATATCCTTTAAAAGTTCTTACAGTTTATGCTTATACGCTTTCACAAACTAATACAACTTTAGGATTTATCAACCTATATCTTCCTGATGTTAGAAGGATGTTTGAATTGAGAGATAAACTATTTCTAAATAATAATGAAACTATTTTAAATGATAAGGAAATAGAAACACTTGAACCATTTTATCGGTTCAATGAAGCTTGTAAAATGGGTGCAATTGGTTTAAAATCTATTGAGCCAAGAGGTTTAAGAGAATTTATGTCTAAAGGTACTGTAGATTACGCATCAGGAAAAGACTATAAATTTACCGATGAAAAATCAATCACAAATTTTCAATTATATAAACTTTGGATAATTGCCATGCTAAACAAAACAGAATTATTAAAACTAGCTACAGATGTTGCTTCGGCATTATCTACACACGAAACTCAAGATACGAAAGAAAATAGAGGGAAAAGTGAAAAATCAAATCTAGTCAAAGAGATTTTAGAATCTAAAAATTTAAAGTCTTTTATCGATTCTTTGACTTCAATAATAACAAAGGAAAATGCTTATATTTTTAAATCAGTGGTCGAAGAAATATTAAAAATGCCATCAGATAATTTTCCTCTTTTTGCAACATTGATTCGCTTCGAATATATATTCCTAAAAAAAAATTAATCTTTCAAATTTTAATTTACACAAAATGAAATCATCAAATTTTATCTATTTAAGAGGATTACGTCATGCAGAACATACGGTCTTCGCTGTTAATGACGGACAAAAATTTTATACAGACCCAATAACAGGTCGAAAAATGGCATATTCAAGTGGGCAACAAGTTAAACGCTCTATCATCGAAGCATTAGAACTACCTTTTGCGGCTATGACCTTTAATTGGGAAATTGATAAAAAGGGCAAAGCAGGTATGTTAGAACCACATTCCCCATGTGACCCAAGTTTTCCTGACCAACTTTTGGGGGGTTATATGAAAGCTGAAAAAGATACGATGACTGTTAAAAGACGAAGTCCTTTATCTATTTCAGCTATGAGACCTTTACATCCATTATTGGGTGGACTAGAAAGAGATTCTGAAGGAGAAGCTGTTGCTTTTGACCGTTCAACTATGGGGGCTCATCATAAAGTAAATGTTTATGTAAGCGATGACAAAGGAAAACGTACTCTAATAGAAGAAGAAGCATTGAATGAATGGTTAACTAGCAATGAAAGAAGTTTAGGTGCAAAATATTATAACCCATCTAAACAATCAAGAGCAACAGGTCTTTTCACATATGATATTGCTATAGATTTAAGAACACTTTTCTGTGTTTCGACAAATAAATTAGAACCTGAACTATTCCCAAATATCGAGGAGAAATTAAGAAGTGAAGGTTGGATTGAAGGAAAAAATATATTCGGAAACTGCTTGATTTGTCCTAAAGAAAAAAGAGCAGAAATAATTCCCGCATTGGCACATGCCTTAGTAAACTGGAGAATAACCTCAAATCAAGCTCGTACATTTAGTTTGATGGAAACAGTTGCATTGGCAGTTAGTGATAACGCAAATCAAATTGCCTATGCCATTCGTGGGGAACTTAGAGATGATACTGAACGTCAACAGGCTATCCCTAGAATTGATGAATCAGCAAAAGCAGATTTATTTATTACACCAATTGCTTCCGCATATATTGCTGGTTCTGTAGGTTCAGCCGATGCCCTTGAACAAGCAGAGCAAAAACTCATTGACTTGATGATGGAATTTGATTATGAAAACCAGATGAAATAGATTTAAAGGAAAGATGTAGCAAAACACAAAACGTTACATCTTTCTTTTACAAAATCTGCAGATTACTAAATTGGAAATACGCCCATCCACTTATGCAATAAATAACTATATTTGCACATATACTTATGCAAAATGGAAGAACTCTTAGACCTTTCTAATCGCTTAATCAACAAGGTTTCTTTAGGTTTTAAGCGCTATTTATACACTCAGATTAACTGGCATAGCCGTTTAATTGGTATTAAAGGGGCTAGGGGAACTGGTAAAACCACTTTATTGCTCCAAAAACTCAAAGAACTGGGTTTGCCTACTCGTGAAACTGCTTATTTCTCTTTGGATGAAATGTATTTCACGGCAAATTCGTTGTTGGAAACGGCTAAAACATTTTATCTACAGGGCGGTAAAATTCTGGTGTTGGATGAAGTACACAAATACCCAACCTGGGCCAAGGAAATTAAAAACCTGTACGATAGGTATGAAGATCTCCAGATTATCTTCACCGGTTCGTCCATTATAGACATAGCCAAGCAGGAAGGAGATTTAAGTCGCAGGGCTTTAATGTACGAATTAAAGGGAATGTCTTACCGCGAATACCTGCACTTTCAGCATCAGCTAGATTTGCCTGTTATCACGCTAAAACAATTGATTGACCCAAGTTTTAATCCTATTGCTCATTTTCCTAAGGACTTTAAGCCCTTAACTTGGTTCAAAGATTATTTACAGTTTGGTTATTATCCTTTCTACAAAAATGACGTTTTAAATTACCACCAGCTATTAAGGCAATTGGTGCGAACGATAGTAGAGTATGACATGGCCGAATTAAAGGGCTTTGACATTAGGCATGCAAAAAAAATGTTACAGCTGTTATACGTGATTTCCCAGCAGGTACCTTTTAAGCCAAACATCAACAGTCTGGCGCAAAAAACTGGTATTCACCGTAATTCTATCAACAACTACCTTTATTTTTTACAGGAAGCCCGCCTGCTATTTTTGCTACATCAGAATGGTTTTAGTACGGCCATTTTACAGAAACCCGAAAAAATATTTGCTGAAAACACCAATTTGCTATATGCCCTATCAGAAGCCACCCCTTCTGAAGGCACTATCCGTGAAACTTTTTTTAATAACCAGTTGCAGGTGAACCATAAGGTACAGCATTCGCCCGAAACAGATTTTATTATTGATGGGCTTTATTCATTTGAAATTGGAGGGAAAAATAAATCGGGCAAACAGATAGCTAACCTTGATAAGGCCTGGGTAGTTAAAGCTGATCTGGAATATCCGGCGGGCTCGGCGCTTCCCCTATGGATATTTGGTTTTCTTTATTAAATTTATAGCGATGACCTTACCAAACCTAACCGGAACACACATTAGCTATTACCATGTTTGCCACCGTAAATTGTGGCTGTTTGCCAATGGAATCCAGATGGAACACACGTCGGATATTGTGGCAGAAGGCAAACTGATTGCAGAAACTACTTACTTGGACAGGGCAAGAAAATATACCGAACTGGCTATTGACGGGATTAAGATTGATTTTTACGATGCTAAAAATGCGGTGGTTCACGAAGTAAAAAAATCTGATAAAGTAGAAAAGGCGCACAAAGCACAGGTTAGTTATTATTTGTACGTCCTTGTAAAAAATGGAATAGAA
This sequence comes from Pedobacter sp. CG_S7, assembly GCF_040544395.1. NCBI lineage: Bacteria > Pseudomonadati > Bacteroidota > Sphingobacteriia > Sphingobacteriales > Sphingobacteriaceae > Pedobacter > Pedobacter sp. CG_S7. The sequence continues at coordinate 15,644 of NZ_JBEONS010000046.1, forward strand.
AACCCGTCCGCTATTATTGAATATCCTAAATTGAAGCAAAGAGATTTTTTGGAATGGGACGAGGCGATGATACCAGAAATTGAGACTTGGCTGGTGGAGGTGGCGCAAATTATTTTAGCGGAAGTTTGCCCGCCGGTAATTAACGCCAAAATTTGCAAAAGTTGCAGTTATTTTGAACTTTGCTATATAAACGTATCCGCCCTACGAACAACATATTGTTTAGCAGCAGGTTTTGTTTATAGTTCTGCGGATACAACTCCTTAATTTTTTTATGATTTATTGACATGATGTTTTCCAAGGTATACTTCAACCACTGGTATGGATTTACCTCATGTTTTTTGCAGATGGCAAAGAAAGAGTAGATCATTGCTGATCTCTGGGCAGCTTCATGACTTCCAGCGAAGAGGTAGTTTTTCCGTATCCGCCCCACAAAGTCCATATTTTTTTAAAGGCAACTTGACTCTACATTTGCTTTTTAAAAAACAATCAATATGACCAAAGCAGAAAAAATGTTCAAACTAGTGGCGTTATGGGGCGAATCGGGTTTGAGTAGAGAAGTATTTAGCCAGCAGCATAAGCTTAGGCGTGGTACGTTCAGTTACTGGATCGCAAAAGCGAAAGAAGCAGGTTCCGATGAAAACGGAGGTTTTATTCGCCTGGAATCACCTTCTTTTGATTCAGGTTATGAAATTACGTATCCCAATGGCGTAAAGCTCCTGTGAACGGTAAATATGAATACACAACTTTTGGCAATTAAGAGTGCAGGGTTTTCGGTAAGAATGCTGCAGAGAAATCGGTAAGAATGAATACAT
>NZ_JBEONS010000047.1:0-14455 GCF_040544395.1 Pedobacter sp. CG_S7
TTTAGAGCTAATCAAAGGGGTGTTGTAGATACTAAATTCTTCCTGTTCAGAATGGAAAAACTTTTTGCCTAATCCCCAATTATTTTATGTGACCCCTTAAGGATGTCGATTTTTTAAAAATTAAGGCTAAAACAGCCTTAAAAAAATAGTAACATGGCGGTGCATTAGTAAAATTTAATAATTAATTAACTTACAATAGAGCTGCTTATTAAAAACAACTGTTACTTCTTTGGGCATCCCCCAATTTGCAGGTTGTTTAGTGTCCAAATTTACTTTTAACAAACTTCCTGGCATATAAAATTCTAAAGCAATTTCAAGGTTTTTAAAGCCCTGCATTCTTAACAAAAACACTTCCTGTTGCTGTGGAGCAATTTAACTACGGCTTTATCTAACAAATGTTGAAAATCATAGACAGTTAATGCAGCATTTTCCAAACTTGCCACAATGCCCTCCACTTCTACTTGTATCAGATATGCTGTTTTATACTTCTGCTCATTGAGCATTTTTGGCAATGCGTTAAGCGTGTTAATTTAATTAGTCATTAGCAATTACTACTGTAGGAAAGAAAAAAAAAGAGGTGTTTTCTTATTTCAAAGAGAAATTTAAAAATATAGGCACATGATCTGATATCAATCTTGCCGCTTTGAGATCATTAAATACTTTATAAAAATGTAAAACTCCGGCACTAATCAAGTTTACCTTTGCCGTGTTGAAATAAAAGTTATCAAACTCAGATGCTAAACAGTCATTGTTAATACACTTTTGTCTTAACGAGGTTTTTTGATTAACCATTGAAGAAATATAGCCCATTTTTCTTAAAGGGAAAAATACAGTATGAGATTGCGGAAGGTTAAAATCACCGCAGAAAATCAGGTTATCAAGTGGATATAATTGCGGAAAAAATTTAAAATATCTAATCTCCGTTTCGGGCTGCTTCGATTTAGTGATCGCATGAAAAGAAACCAATGTAAACACCTTTTTTGCAATTTTAAACCTGCAGTAAAAAGGTTCCCTGCCAATCAGCAAGCCATATTTACTTTCCAGCCAGGGCTCTCCTATTTTTTTAACCTTGTCGGTTTTCCATATAAAAGCATAACGCTCAGATTTATAGGCTGAACCTGATGTAAGGCCGCTAATCGCATACTCCCATTTCCCGCCAGACCTGCTCAACTCAGCTGTTAACCTTGCTATGGCCTGCGGACCGCCATAACTTCCCACAACTTCTTGTATGGCAATTACATCAAATGACTTTAAAAGCTTCGCGATTACCGTAATTTCTTTATCGCTTTTAGACTTTCCAAAGTCTTTGAGGTTCCATGAACAAATGGATAGGTTTTGTGAATAACAGTTAAAGCTGGATAAAACCAGGAGCAGCAGTAGAATTTTTTTCAAAACGGGGGCTTTATTTTTTACCGAAGAAGGCCGAATGTAGAAAATATTTTTGGCAATCATCCTTCCAGTATATTCTTGTATAAAAAAACCCATACTAAACAAGCAACAAACATAGGGTTAACGCAATGTTAACGCAATGGTAGCGCAATGATAACGCAATGGTAACACAATCATAGTTGTGTAACCAAACTGTTTGCTGTGTCTAAGCAAACTTGTTAATTACTTACAGCATCCTGCTATATTAGGGTTTGGAAACCATTTACCCGACTGGGAAACACTAGATCAATAATTAACTGCTATAAAACTTTAAAATCATTAACCTTACTTCGGCTGGGTAATATTAGAATAAAAAAGATCACTATACTGCGTATGCTGTATCAGTTTTAAATGTTCCGCATAATAATCCTTTAAAATAGCAGGTTGAATAATCTTTACATCCCCCATCCATTGATAAATCCAACCCAATAACTCCCTGTTGATACCACAAGTAACGGTAAGGCAGCAATTACCATTGTACAATTCTTCAAATTTTTGGGAGTGGTGCCAAAAAAAAGTCTGAACATATTTTCCTGTAGTGGCATTAAACTCTAAAACGATGAGGTAGGTTTTATCATCTACATTTTGAGAAATACCAAACCTATTTCTAAGGTTATTTTCTAAACTTAAAAGAATTTGCTTAACTGGGAAAGTCTCATTGCTCAATTGATAGACCTTAATTTGTATGGTATCTAAAACCAGACATTGTTTCGTAGCTGCGATTGTGCCAGCAACAAAAAAACTACCTCTATGGTAAATGAGTTTTATGGGGTTGAACTTGAAGGGAAATTGGAGTGATTTGTATAAAGAAACCGCATCCCCATCGTAAGAGATAATCTCCACACTTCGTCGGTGAGATGCTGCCCAAATCATTTCACTTAAGCAGGTTTGCAAATGCTTCCCAGCAGTAATTTCATAAAAATGAGTACTTACTATGCTCGTACCATCCCAATTTGCATTATTTTCTATTTTACTGTTGCTAAAATGATTTGCTAACAAGGCTTGTATTTTTTGAAGAGACTCCACCCTCCCAATTATAAATCCAATTGGCATAGTTGCCTTTCCCATCAAATAAGTGTCAATATCGTAATTGGTTAAAGGTGTTGCGTCTGTATCTTTATTGAGCAGCCATACCTTACGATTAAATTCTAAACTCCGCTGTTCCAAACGTTCACCATCCCTTAAAAGATAAAGTCCTACATCATTTAAGTCACGATATAATTGCCTGCTACTTACTGAAACGGTGTTGTTTTTTAAGCTATTCTGCAGAGATTCAATAGTTTGAGGAGTGACACTCAATGCATTATAGATATATTTTAATCGCTCTAGTTGTTTCATGATTGCCATTTTACGACAAAGTGCAAAAAAACAATTACAACTCTAAAGAAATTTTTGAATAATATTGTGATAACGAGTAAATATAAATTATTATAACAATATTCTTAATGAATAGTAATGTAATTTATTGCTATTTAATTGAGCGCTATCTCAGCAATGAAAGTCAAGCCGTTACACACTGTAGCGGTTTGGACATTGCATAATGATCGCAAAACAGTCATAAAAATAGACCTTTTAATTATTTAACATCGTATATAGCAGATTATATGGGAACACAACCGAAGAAAAAATTCATCAATGAAATATGGGTTACCGGGCTATACAGGGATAGGGAAGTCTTGGGAAGAACCTATCGCCATAGTCGTCAAAATTGGATTATTTTAATTACCGATGACGGTAAAAGTTTGATAGTGCCTTATGAGGCTGTGAGTAACATCATGAAAATAAGTATTATAATAGAAAAACTACCTAAAATAACCAGCACCATTCAAAATAAAAAAAGATTTACAGCTATCGATAAGTTGATTTTGGCAACTTTATCTTCCCTCAATAATTAAAATAAATTGAAGCTTATTAAAAGGGCGCAGATCAGAGGAAAGGTATATTATTAAAAATGGCCGTCCCAAAAAGGAACGGCCAAGCCTATATTTAATTAAGTAAATATTATTTAAGCACTTCGCTCGCTAATTTTCTTACAACGAACATTATAGGAAACTATATTATTACCATTTTTTAAATTAAAGGTTGCTCCTGAAGTATTCCTGAATTTACCCTCAAATGCACCCATCTCCGCTATCTTCCTACTCTTTGCATCATAAGTCACATAGTAATTACCTCTTTCTACAACAAAAAAGCCTGACCCTATTCCACATAAAGCACCATTAGCTTTCCCTAATTCAGAGACCTTTTTTCCTTTGGCATCAAATACCTGGTAATAACTACCTAATAGTTGTACTTCTGAAATTTCCATAATCATATTTGGTTAATTTAGGGCCTACTCTATACAGTTTTCGGCTTCCCTGTTAATAAATGGTATATAATTGTATTTTTAGTCAAATAAACGAAATAATCAACATCATCAAATGGATTAAAATTAAAGTTATAGTATACACAATAAAACTTACAATTTATTTATCAACAGACAATGTTAACTACTTATATTAAAAAGTCAATAACTTTAAAAATTCAATTTACCCAAATAATAAAAATGCAATAATTAATGTAATAATAACATTAAAGCCTTGCGCTATTAAAAAGGCGTATAATGGTTTTTTGGTATCTTTATTAAATAAGTCGGAAAAGCGGGTTTCTAAACCAATACTGGTAAAAGCCAATGCAAACCACAGCCCTTGTATGCTTTTTAAGCTATTCTTTGCACCTGCAGTAACTTCAGGAGATAATACGAAGGAAAACAACAAAGAGGCTCCTACAAACCCTAATACAAATTTAGGAAAGCGTTCCCAGATAATCCCCAATGTGGGTTTGGTATCTTTATCCTTAGCTAAAGGATTTTTAGAATAGGTCCAATAAATTGAGATGGCAAAAGCTGCAATTCCTAAAAGTACATTCTGAGAAAACTTAACGATGGTACTGATCTTTAAAGCGGTTTCTCCTACAAGAGTTCCTGATGCCACCACTGCACCTGTAGTATCAATACTACCTCCAAGCCATGCTCCAGTTACTTCTTGAGGGAAATTAAAGTAATGCGCAATATAGGGCATAAAGATCATCATCGGAATTGCCGTAATTAGTACCATTGATATTACCGTAGAAAGCTTTTTTGGATCTCCTTTAATGGCGCCTGATGTAGCAATTGCAGCCGACACTCCGCAAATAGATACAGCACTTGATATCATCATCGTCATCTCATCATCAATCTTGAGTTTACGGCATAACCAAAAAGCAAAATACCAGACCGACAAAACTACAATAAGTGCTTGCAGCAAACCTAATGACCCTGCTTTCAGTATGTCTGAAAAAATAATGCTGGTACCCAACAATACTAAACCGATCTTAACATACAATTCTGTAGCCAGTGTTGCACGAAACCAATCTGGTAATTTAAATAGATTTCCGATAGTAAGTCCTAAAGCAAGACTAAAAATTACGGCTTCAAGGTTCAGGTCTTTAATTTGTGAATTTCCTGCCAGTAATAAAGCAATAAGTGTAATGAAATAGACAACCGGAAAAACAATCAGAAAATGTTTTAATGGTTTTCCTGTAAGCAATGCGCCTAAACCGGATATTACTAACACTAAAACGAATTGAAATCCTATTGAAGAGAGGTTTGAGGCAGTAAATACTTTTGAAGAAAAATCAGCTGGGCTGCTCCAGTTAAAGGTTGGAGCGAGAATAATGATACCAACAATTGCCAGTAAAATAATTATTGAACCTAAAATGACTACTGTCCAGTCTTCATGTAAGGTGAATTTTGTAGTGGTTGATGACATTTTTTGTTTTTGAATTTAGATTTGGTTTGAAGAAAGTAATTAATATTTTAACTGGCCCAATTTAGCAGAATTATTTATAAGGGAGTTGCCTGTATATTAAATACATCTTTTAAGGCTCTTTTAGCAGCATAATAACCGCACATTCCATGCACTCCTCCGCCTGGTGGCGTTGAGGCTGAGCAGATATAAATGCCTTTTTCTGAAGTCCGGTAAGGAGAGCTCTGAAGTGCTGGCCTATTAAAAATTTGTCCGATAGTTATAACGCCACCATTGATATCTCCCCCTATATAATTGGGGTTATAGGCTTCCATCTCTGCCGGATTGAAAGTGTGTTTTGCCAAAATAAGGTCTTTAAAACCGGGTGCAAAACGTTCTACTTGCTTTTCTATCCTGTCTGTCATATCAGCTTTTGACCCATGCGGTACATGGCAATAAGCCCATCCGGTGTGCTTGCCTTCTGGAGCACGGCTATTATCAAATAAACTTTGTTGTGCTACTAAAACGAAGGGTTTTTCGGGTATCCTGCCAATAGAAGAAGCATATTCACCAGCAGTAATTTCTTCAATGGTGTTCCCCAAATGTACTGTTCCTGCTTTGCGTGCTGCGGCAGCGGTAAATGGAATAGGTCCATCTAAAGCCCAGTCTATTTTAAACACACCCATACCGTAACGGTGCTTCTCTAATTGCCATTTATAGAGGGATGAAAAACGGTGCCCTGCTATCTCAAGTAGTTGTCGTGGGCCAACATCAAATAATACTGCACGCGAGGATGGCAAGTCTTTAAGGGATTTGACATAAAAGTCAGTTTGAATTTCGCCACCCAACGAAATGAAATAGGATTCCAGGGCATTTGCAATTTCTTGTGATCCTCCTTTAGGAATTGGCCAGCCGCCTAAATGCCCCATAGTTATTAAGACCATTCCAATAGCTGAAGTGGTTAAACTTGAAAGTGGCTGCATGGAGTGTGCTGCCATGCCTGCCCAAAGGCCTTTGGTTTCTTTTGTGCTGAATTTCTTGGCGATACTTAAAGCTGAAGTCATGGCCTTTAAACCAAACTTCGCCATTGCTATTGGATGGGAGGGTATTTTTAATAGGGGACCTAAAACCGCCTTATCTATTTTAGACCAGTCGCTACAGATTGGTTTTATTAAATCCAGATAGGCTTGCTGATCAGCACCTAATAAAGCGGCTGTTTGCTCAATAGATTTCGTTAAAATAGCGGCGGCACCATCATCAAAAGGATGTGCCACAGCAATTTCGGGGTAAATATACGCTAATCCATGCTCCTGTAAGGGCAAGGTTTTAAAAAAAGGAGAAGCTGCTGCCAAAGGATGGATTGCTGAGCAAATATCATGGACAAACCCAGGCAGGGTAAGTGCTGCGGACCGCAAGCCACCGCCCAATTCTTTCTTGCCTTCGATCAATAAAACGGACAATCCTTGTTGCTGCATGGTGATGGCCGCGGCTAGACCATTTGGTCCTGAGCCTACAACAATTGCATCGTAATCTTTCTTCCCCAATGTGTTTATAGCTTAATTTTTTTCAAATTTACTAATAATTACCTGCCTATAATGTACTTTCAGACAAGGCGTATTTTCGAAGCAGCCCCCTCATCAATAAATTTGTACTCGCAATAAAGAATCACCAAAACACGACTTTGGGTATAATTTTTCATACTTCTAAAGGTTTTGTTGATGATTCCATTTATTAATAATAGTAGGAATGAAAATCAGTAGTGATTGGTGTTACGAACTAATTTCATATGCCGTTATCCGGCAGGACTATACTGTCGGATTTTTTATAAGCAATAATTTAGAATAACCATATTTTATATAGGTTACAGGATCTGTAAAAGAATTTATTGTTTAGGGAAATTGCCTGTCATAGTTTCCGGATCTAAAGGACACCATCGACTTAATAATTGAAATAAAATTTTGCAATTGATCAGATTGATACTGAACAAAATTATCGAAATTACAAATGCCCTAAACCGTCCATATTCCGAACAACCCATTGTTATAATCATCGTATGCTTGATGAATTTCTTCCATAGTATTCATCACAAAAGGACCATGAGCTAGAATAGGTTCATTAAAAGGCGTAGCATGGCCTAATAGTAAAAGACTATCTTCCACCGCCTCTATTTGAATTAATTTCCCTTCGGGAAGAAATTCTACCAATTCATGTGCATGCGCTTCTTTTCCATTAACCGTAAAGGCACCCTTAACTACGTAAAAGAAAATGCTTTTATTTGCAGGAATTGCCGTTTTATAGGCACTCCCTTTTTTAAAAGTTAAGGTGGCTAAAGCAATGTCTGTAAGTGGCGAAAACGCTCCTTTCATTCCTCCCCATGTTCCTGAAATCAAATCCAGGGTAACGCCGTCTTCCAGTTCAAGACTCGGTATTTCATTTTTTTGTAAACCCCGGTAAGCGGGTTCGACCATTTTATGCGCTGCGGGCAGGTTTACCCAGAGTTGTAAAATTTCCAGGTTACCACCCTCTTGCATAAATGTTTCTGAGGATACTTCCGCATGGATTAATCCCTTACCAGCAGTCATCCATTGAACACCACCAGCATTAATAATACTTTCAGCACCACTGTTATCCTTATGTGCCAAATCACCTTCCAGAATTAAAGTGACAGTTTCAAAACCACGGTGCGGATGGGGACCAAAAGGTAAACCCCTATTGTTTTCAGGATAAACCTGGTGTCCATGGTGGTTTAGAAATAAAAAAGGGTCAATGTGATCAATAGATTTTGTTGGTAAAGCCCTATAGGTTATTAAATCTGCAATAGGAGCGCTTTCCGCAACGTGAATTTGCTTGATGATTCTCATATTATTTGATTATGCTTTATCTTCTCTTATACTTTTTAAACCTTTAGTCCACCTGATGAGTTCCTTAAACATATCAGCCGCAGCTTTTACACTAATTTCATTAGCTAGAAACTCATCTTGGTCATTGATGTTATCTTGAAAAAAAGGAAAGTTGACAGCTTCATACAGCGGCACGACTTTAAAGGTTGACAAATCTGCTTTCAAACTATTTGCAGCCCTAGTACCTCCAGAAACGTTGCCGTAACTCACCAATCCTGCAGCCTTATAACCCCATTCCAGATAAAGGTATTCTAATGCATTTCTTAAAGGTGCGGGGTAGTTGAAATCATATTCTGCAGTAACAAAAATAAATGCGTCGGCTTCGTCAATTTTTGCACTCCATTTTTTAGTATGTTCATGTTCATACTTTTTTAAGGAAGGATGTTGAGGTTCATTCATCATCGGCAAGTTTACCTCACCGAGATCTAAAACTTCTACATCAAAATTGCCATTCTGAATAGCCATACTAGCGATCCATTTTGCAACAACCGGACCTTTACGCCCGGGACGGACGGAGGAAGAAATAATTTTAAGTTTGTACATGTTTTAAGTATAAAATGAGTTCTTATGAGTAACTTTCAAAAAGGGATTTTGTTCGCTTATTTCTGCTTAAATTCTCCGTCAGCCTTAATTTTCACCTCATCGCTTAGCATCGGTGCCGGAAATTTTGGACCAATACCAAAATCAGAGCGTTTAATGGTGCCGGTTAACTGAAACCCGGAAATATTGACTTTCGACTTAGGGTCAACAATAGTTCCCCTATACCAAAGATCCATCATCACAGCTTTGGTTACTCCATGAAGGGTAAGATTACCTGTAAGCTGGTATTTATTTGTAGCAATCTTTTTGATTCCAGTACTTTTAAAGGTCATTTTAGGAAATCTTTCCACTTCAAAAAAGTCTGCACTTCTCAAGTGCTTATCTCGCATCTCCACGGCAGTATTGATGGAGGTAACATCTGCAGCTAACTCAAAAACGGCATCACTAAAATCGGGCTTGTTTGTTGTTGCCGAAGCATCAAATTTAGTGAACATTCCATCAACATCAGAAATACCTAAATGAGTAATGCTAAAGGTTAATTTTGAATGCATGGGATCTGCATTCCATGTAGTTTGAGCAACCGTGGATTGCGTTAATACAGTGCTGACCGTTAAAGCAAGAATAAAAAAAACTACTGATTTTTTCATAAGAATTTCAATGAGGTAACATTAGACTAATTGTACTCTTCCTTAAAGTTAAACGTCTGTTTTTGAAAATCAAAACAATAAGGAATTGTTATTTTATACGAATATAGATGTGTTTGATATTATTTTTTCCGGTTTCGCGTTCATCAATTTCAAAGCGATTGATACTTTTTAATAATGGTAACATTTTATTAAAACCATAGTTTCTGGGGTCAAAATCCGGTTTTTTCTTCAACATTAAATTACCTAATTCACCTAAGAAAGCCCAGCCATCCTCATCTGCCAAATCGGTAATGCTATCAATAAACAATTTGATCGTTTTTGGATCAATTTTGCTCAAAGGCTTTTTAGGATGTTTTGCAGCATTTTTGTTTGTTTTTTTCTCACCTGTTTCTTCCTCAATTTCTACTTCGGACTTTAAAATTTCCATGTAAATAAACTTATCGCAGGCAGTAATAAATGGGATTAATGTCTTCTTCTCCCCAATTCCTATAACTTTCATACCCGCTTCCCGCAGCCTTGTAGCCAATCTGGTAAAATCACTATCGCTTGATACAATGCAAAAACCATCAACTTTTCCAGTGTACAAAATATCCATCGCATCTATAATCAGCGCACTGTCTGTCGCATTCTTTCCTGTTGAGTAACTGTATTGTTGTATGGGAGTAATGGCGTTTTCTAAAAGCACTTTCTTCCAGCCAGCCACGGTTGGTTTGGTCCAATCGGCATATATTCTTTTGAATGTTGGTGTTCCATATTTAGCAATTTCCTCAAACATTTCCTTAACGTTTGCATAAGGCACATTGTCGGCATCTATTAATACGGCAAGTTTTAAATCTTTTGTAGTTTCCATAATTATAATTGAAGTAAAAGTAGAGAACACGATGTACCCTTCAAAATAATGGCAGTTTGTTTAAGGATAATGAAATGATGACGTTAACGCTTTGTCTAATCTGATTATAGCACAATGAATCTATATTAAATACAATTCAGACCCTATATAGTTTGAAAAGAATTTGCCCCTCAGGTTTATTAGGCCCAAAATCACACCTCATCAGGATATGTTTCATAACAATTAAGAGCTTTATGAATTGCAACAATTCGATTCAATTATGGCACGCTATTAGTGCACCTTAATAAAAAAAATGATAACTTCATCTCCTTAAAAAAATAATTATATTCTGATGAAAAAAACCTATACAATACTTCTAATGGCTTTAGTTATGCTCGCAAGTTCGTGTTACACTTCCAGAACTGCGGGTAGAAGTGGGAAAGTACCTCCAGGCCAAGCCAAAAAAGCTACAGGGTCAAAATCTGCGAAACATTTTGCTCCCGGTCCGCAGAAAAAGAAACATTAAAACCTTACTAAGAGTTTAAAATAGCAACAAATAAGCTTTACTGGTTAAAGCTTATTTGTTGCTATTTTAAATTACAATCCATAAAAGTTCTTAACTTTCAGTAATACATTTAACATTATTCCTTGTTTAAAGTGTTTTATAGCCTCTGATAAACTAATTACCCGTCAATTTAAGCAGCTTGCAAATACCTCCGTTTGTTTTTTTACCGGATTAAAATAAATTTCGAAAAAAAATTCGCCGGATTTAATATTTATGCTAAATTACGGTACTAAATTATTTTTACTAAACCGTTTTATCAAATGAACGAATTCCAAATTAAAAAGTCGGATATCGAATATGACGCTATAATTGTAGGGTCTGGTGCCGGAGGTGGCATGGCAGGATATGTACTGGCCAACGCCGGACAAAAAGTATTGATGCTCGAAGCAGGGGCTTATTTTGATCCCCGGGTGGATTCACAACAACTTAAATGGCCATGGGAATCCCCCAGACGTGGTGCCAGTACCGTACGCCCCTTTGGCGATTTCGACGCTTCTTATGGTGGATGGGAGCTTGACGGTGAACCCTATACACAAAAAGAAGGCAGTGAATTTGCCTGGTTTCGTTCAAGAATGCTTGGTGGAAGAACCAACCATTGGGGCCGGATTTCACTAAGAATGGGTCCTGATGATTTTAAATGCAAAGACGGTTTAACAGATGACTGGCCTATAACTTATGCAGAGATTAAACCTTTTTACGACAAAATAGATCGGTTACTGGGTATTTATGGAACAGTAGAAGGCATAGAAAACGAACCAGATGGCATATTTATGGCGCCACCAAAACCAAGGCTTAATGAGCTTTTCATCAAGAAAGCTGCTCAAAAAACCGGTGTTAAAGTAATACCAGGTCGAGGCTCAGTCCTTACAGAAGCCTTGCCTAATAATAAAGACCGATCCCCTTGTTTCTATTGTGGTCAATGTGGTAGAAGTTGTAAAGTATATGGCGATTTTTCTGCCTCCTCCTGCCTGGTAATTCCCGCAGTAAAAACAGGAAACTTAACGGTTATTACCGATGCCATGGTACGCGAAGTACTGACCGACAAAGCTGGCTTAGCCACAGGTGTTTCTTATATTGATAAAAATACTTTAGAGGAACACCAGGTTCGTGGTAAAGTTGTTATTCTGGGTGCTAGTGCTTGTGAATCTGCTCGCTTATTACTTAACTCTAAATCTACCGCTCATCCAAATGGATTAGCAAATAACAGTAACGTGGTAGGTAAATACCTCCATGATTCAACCGGTGCTAGTTTAAGTGGTTTCTTACCTCAATTATTAGACAGAAAGCGCTATAATGAGGATGGTGTGGGTAGTGTACATATTTATTCTCCTTGGTGGCTGGATAACAAAAACCTCGATTTCCCAAGAGGTTACCATATTGAATATGGTGGTGGGATGGGTATGCCAAGCTACGGTTTTGGAGGTGGAATCCAAAATAAAAATGGATTGGTACCCGGTAAAGATGGCAAAATGAAGGAAGCTGGTGGTTATGGTGCTGGCTTAAAAGATGATTACAGACGTTTCTTTGGTTCTAGTGTTGGAATGGCTGGTCGCGGAACCGCTCTTGCCAGGGCATCTAACTACTGTGAAATTGATCCGGATGTAGTAGATAAATATGGAATTCCTGTATTGCGTTTCAATTATAAATGGGCTAAAGAAGAAGTAAACCAGGCGAAACATATGCAGGAAACGTTTCAGGAGATGTTCCATGCCATGGGTGGTATCATTACTTCTAAAGTTCATGGTCCTGAAACCAATTATGGACTGGAAGTTCCAGGAAAAATTATTCACGAGGTTGGTACCGTAAGAATGGGCGACAATCCTAAGACATCTGCTTTAAATAAGTTTTGCCAGGCTCACGACTGTAACAATCTTTTTGTGGTAGATGCTGCACCGTTTGTACAACAAGGCGATAAAAATGCTACCTGGACAATCTTGGCCTTGTCCATGCGTACGGCAGAATATATCCTGGCCCAAAAGAAAAAGTTAAATCTTAGCTAATTAAAACCGAATAAACATGAACAGAAGAGAATCACTAAGAGCAATTGGCTTAACAGCACTTAGCACTGGGGTTTTGTTGCAAGCTTGTAAACCCGGCGACAATAAAACTGAAACTGCCTCTACAGATAAAGCTGTTGCTGAGCCTGGCAGGGAAGCGTTTGAAGTTGAAAGGAACAAGAATTTAAACAACATAAAATTTTTCAATGAACACGAGTTGGCTACCATCACTATTTTAGCGGATATCATAATCCCTAAAGATGGTAAATCCGGAAGTGCATCAGATGCGAAAGTGACTGAATTTATAGAATTTATTGTAAAGGATATACCATCACACCAGACACCTATGCGTGGCGGTTTAAAATGGCTTGACATTCAAAGTTTCTCGCGTTTTGAGAAGAGTTTTGCAGATGCCTCTGCAACACAAAGGATTGAAATAGTTGAGGATATCGCTTACCCAAATAAAGTAAAACCAGGGATGCAGCAAGGGGTCGCATTTTTTAATAAAATGAGAGACCTTACCGCTTCAGGATTTTTCACCAGCGAAATAGGCGTAAAAGATTTAGAATATATTGGAAATACACCAAATAAATGGGTTGGCGTACCTACCGATGTTCTAAAGCAATATGGCTTTGAAAACGGGTAAATTCATCCATGATAGTCATTACCTCAAACCCAATTTCTGCACTGCAGGGATTGGGTTTTTGATTTAAAAAGTAATTAACAGTAGCTTCAATCATAGGCTGCTGCACATGAGGCAAAACATCAAAACTGAACGTTTCCGTAAGGCCATTTTTGGTTAATTCTATTGTTGGTTGTCCGAAAACTGAAAAAGACAGCCCTCCCTCCGATCCCACAATTTCACATTGATCTTTCTTATACCCCTCGGACGTTGAAAAACACCAACTTCCAGTAAAAATCACCTGGTTTCTGAACTTCAATATCCCGGCAACAGTATCATCTGCCAAAAATAATCCAGCTTGTGGAGCGGCGGTACCCATGGCAATTACAGCTGTACCGAAAAAGTAGTTCATAAGGTCTAACTGATGAGGAGAAATATCATTAAACAATCCTCCACCAGCAATTGAAGTATCCACACGCCATTGGTTTTTTGGTTCTTTCATCTCTTCTGTAGAAAGCGGTGGTTGAAAATATTGAAGGGTTACCAACTTAATGTCCCCTATCGCTTTTTCATCAATCAGCGATTTGATTTTTTGAAACACAGGCTGTGCTCTTCTATAATGGGCTACGGTTAATTTTCCCCCGTAACGCTGTGCAGCATCCATCATATTTTTAGCTGAGGCAGCATTAACCGACATAGGTTTTTCTACGTAAACTGATTTTCCAGCTTTCAATGCCGCAAGCGTGTACGCTTCATGTGAGGAAGGTGGCGTTGCAATATAAACTGCATTAATTTCCTTATCATTTAACAGCTCCTCTGTGCTGCTATACCATTTAGGTACCTGATGTCTTTTTGCATAATCGACAGCTTTTTCAATATTTCTGCTCGTCACTGCAATCAAAGCAGAATTAGGAACTTTATTAAAGGCTGGTCCACTTTTCACTTCAGTTACATTTCCGCAACCAATCATTCCCCATTTTATCTTATCAGGCATTTAGTAAATATACTCATTTATTACATCAAGGCTAAAGAAACAGAAAGATTACGCCCTTCACCTGCAATTAACGCAACTACTCAGGTACCTCTATGATGAAGCAATAGTCAAGAAAGCATTTAAGATGGCCTGCTCATTTTTCTTGCAGGTGTCGGTAATAGAACGCATG
>NZ_JBEONS010000048.1:0-14157 GCF_040544395.1 Pedobacter sp. CG_S7
TTCGACACTTTTGGTCAAAAAAACCCAAAACTAAAAAAACAAAAAATCCAAAAAGTTAATATAATTCTGACTTGTTGCTTTTGCAACGGTCTTAAAAAGTACTTGAAGGTATCGAATGTTAAAATTTATGGATATAATCTGATTTTAACTAAATTTACGGCGCAAGTCGTTCCAATTTTATACAATCTTTCGACACTGATATTATAAGAGGCTAGTTAGTTATTCTCAAAATCACAATTCTAAGCTTCTATATTAAGGCGATAATTGTTTTGGTGTCAAATTAAATGCGGTATAATCCGCTCTCATTTGAGAAACAATTATATTAGGATTACATGTTATAGCTAGTTCTAAGAGCTTATCAGTACTATCTGGATCTACATTTATGCCTATATATAAATGACTCAAGATATCTGAATCAAGTTTAATAAAATTTAAAAGATGTTCGTTAAAACTGAAGTTTGAACCTGTTATTCTCACTTCTTTTTCATACTTCCAGATATCGGACTTAGTCTTAAGCATGTATAATATTGCTTGATCACTTACTGGATATAAGCTTTTCTTGCTAAGACTGTCTACGTAATCAATTGGTAAGTAACCAATTTCATTTATGCGTGAGCGCAAAAATGAATATATTCCCTGATTA
Organism: Pedobacter sp. CG_S7; assembly: GCF_040544395.1. Classification (NCBI taxonomy): domain Bacteria; kingdom Pseudomonadati; phylum Bacteroidota; class Sphingobacteriia; order Sphingobacteriales; family Sphingobacteriaceae; genus Pedobacter; species Pedobacter sp. CG_S7. The sequence continues at coordinate 644 of NZ_JBEONS010000048.1, forward strand.
TTGTAACCTATACAGATTCCATTATGATTTTTGCAATAATGTGCCCACATTAATATCTCATCAAAAGAAGTACTAAACGAAGTTACTCCACGATGACTATATTCAAAGTTGAGCCCACGCTTTGCCAATGCTTCCACTTGCTGATCTGTAGCCCGGTCAAGTTGTCTTTTTAACCGATATCTTTCCGAATAGTTATGCTTTAAAATCCTTGCAAAAGCACCAGCCATGTGCGCCCTCGTTGAAGCAGATTCAATTTTCAATAACTCCACTGAACAGTCAAAGGGGTCATTAAACCTGTCGGGTCTGCTAAAGGCAATATTTTGGTTATCAATTGCTTTCAGCCCTGTCTCTAAATCAAAATACTTATAGATAGTAGGAACGCTTGTCATGCTTTTTGCGGCTGTGATAACGTAGTCAAAAAGGGTGTCATCCATACTTTTTTTTTGTCGAATATAAACCTACCATTTAAATATCTTATCTGCTTGACATAAGTTTAAGTGGAAAAAGTAGACTAATTAGGGCGTTAACCTATTAATAACAAATTCTCATTATTCCCTCGTTACTTAATAATTTATTTTAAACAAAGACTCCTGCTTTTAAACAAATCAAATCTTTCCCTATTAAGCCTTAAATATTTTTTTCCTTTTCGCTAATTATCATAAACCCATTCCATTATTCAAAATGATTTTTATATTTTTGATAATGAGTTTTTGATAATAAAAATAACATGAAAATTGGCTACTCAAGAGTAAGTTCTGCAGATCAAAATTTAGACCTTCAATTTAATGAACTAATCAATTACGAATGCACAACAATTTACCAAGAAAAGATTTAAGGAAAAAATACAGAAAGACCGAACTTAAGAAACTTCTAGAAAACCTTAGTTGCTTTTTTACAAGAACATAAAATGAATTTAGTCAGCTTGCATAATCATATTAATACCACTACTGCTACAAGCAGATTTACCTTTATTATCTTTCGTTTATTAGCAGAATTTAAAAGGGAGATATTTGCGAACGAACTAAGGCTTGGCTCAATGCACCAACAGCAAGAGGCAGAAAAGGAGGCAGGCCATCAGGCTTATAGTCAGAAAAATTACTGCTCGCATTAATTGCTCGTGATCTTCAGGATACTGGTAAATACTCCATTTCAGAAACAGCCAACAGGCTAAAATTACCTATTGCAACTTGCTACCTTTATATGAATTATTTAAGTGAATCTAAAAATCAACGGACTAAAGAAATTTAGTAATAGTGCATATCATTTTTAGGCAAAAAAGCGCTAAAGAAATGCGACAATTTATTCATAAAGTTCATAGTAAATCTGAGCATGGTTTTATTTTTGGTTAAGAATGCAAAAGGGATAACCTTATTTATGAAATAAATTAAATCCAAAGATAACCCACCAAAATTAACTCATCTCGAATTTAATTAATTGAATAGGCTATGTAAAAGATTGGATCTCATAACACGAAACTGGACAATTTGTTTATTTTTGCAAGAAGTATGGATAAAATCGTTAAGCACCCAAAAAATTCGTTCACCATTATGAATGAATTAGTATTACCCAATGACACCAATACATTAAATAATTTAATGGGTGGAAGGTTATTACATTGGATGGATATTGCTGCCGCCATTGCAGCACAAAAACACAGTAATAGAATTGTGGTGACGGCCTCTGTTGATAATGTTTCCTTTAAACATGCTATTAAACTTGGCGACGTGATTACTATTGAAGCCAAAGTTACTCGCGCTTTCCATACTTCTATGGAGGTTAGGCTAGATGTTTGGGCTGAAAATATCCCTTCAGGAACACGTGAAAAGTCCAACGAAGCTTATTATACTTTCGTTGCCTTGGATGAAAATGGAAAAACAGTTAACATTGCTGAACTTGAACCAGAAACTGCAGCAGAAACCGATTTGTTTGAGGGTGCATTAAGACGCAGACAACTTCGCCTGGTTTTGGGTGGAAAAATGAATGCTAAAGATGCTACTGAATTGAGAGCAATATTTTATAAAGAAGAATCATAATTCACAGCAGATATGACTACATATACTACACTTATCATATTAAGCGGACTAGTCATATTTTCTTACCTATTTGACCTTGTAGCCAATAAAACTAAACTACCTTCTGTTTTATTGCTTTTACTGCTGGGTATCGGACTAAGGTGTTTGGTTGATGAATTACAATTAGAAACCTTTAACTTCATGAGTGTGCTGCCCACATTGGGAACAGTAGGATTGATATTGATCGTTTTCGAAGGCTCTCTGGAATTAAAATACGAGAGAGAGAAAAATAAACTCATCAAGGGAGCTTTTCTTTCGGCCCTTGTTATTTTGGCCATTACCGTAATGGTAATCACCTTTATCATCTACCAAATCAGTGGCCAAAGCTTATACATCTGTTTTACCAATGCCATTCCTTTTAGTGTCATTAGCTCTGCTATTGCCATTCCATCGGCCGCAGCTTTATCTGGAAAAGGAAAAGAGTTCATCATTTACGAGAGTTCTTTTTCAGATATATTAGGGATTATTTTATTCAATTTTGCAGTCTCCAACCCCCATATTTCTGTTTCTTCTTTTACCGGACTGGCGATGAGTACCTTTTTAATACTTGTATTTTCAGGTATCTCCTGTGTGCTCCTGCTTTATATTATGGGAAAACTTTTCCACCATATTAAGTTTTTCCTTATTATCTCTATTTTAATACTCATCTATGCCATCGGACAATCGTATCATTTATCCTCATTGGTTTTAATATTATCTTTTGGTTTGTTCTTAAATAATGCCGATGCAATACAACATGCATGGTTCAGGAGTATCTTTATTTACAAAAACCTGTCTAATGATTTAACTCAGCTTTACCAGTTGTCGGCGGAAAGTGCTTTTATTCTTCGTACCTTTTTCTTCATCATTTTTGGTTTCACCATTAATATATACAGATTAAATGATGGTATGGTCATTGCCAATGGTTTGATCATGCTGGCCTCTATATTCTTTATCAGGATAGTCTATTTGAAGCTTTTTAGAAAAGAAAACAGTGGTGGAGAATTATTTATAGCACCAAGAGGATTAATCAGCATCTTAATATATTTCAACTTACCAGAAAGCTTAAAAATTCCAGAAGTAGGCACAGCATTCTTATTTATGGTCGTTTTAGGATCAAGCCTGATCATGACAATTGGACTGCTGGCTACAAAAAACGCAGAAAGAAAGCGAATAGGTTAGTTTCCTTTATTAACCAAGGAAACTTTTAGTGATTGAAGTTCTGCCCCAGGGTTTTTTTGATAAGCTATAGAATGGTATTTTATTGATTTTACGCTCTCTTTATACTTATTAACATCATAGTTCACATCAATGGTACCTAAGCTGCCATTGATTAATGCTATAGAAGCAAAAACCCCATTAATAGCTGTATTATAAAAGCTGGTAATGATTCTTCCACTTAGCTCTTCTTCGATAGTTGGATCTTTTTCTCCCCATTTACGAACAGGCACCATTTTGTTGGATACTTTTTCATAATTCTTTTCATTGTAAGGATCATAACTCAAGTATTTCTTATACCTGAATCCTCTTTTCAAAACCTTAATCTTAATAGATTTAATGTTTGCAGCTTTAAAGAAGACTACTTTATCATTTTTTTGCACCCCAATACTGTCTGGGGTAACGTTATATAAAACACCTTTGAATACTTTATTCCCCGTATTGATGATGGCGATGTAAGGCTTTACCTGAGCATTAGCCTTCATTGTACCTATGCTTAAAAAACAGGAAATAAGAATAAACAACCGTATTTTCATATTTTAAATGTATAAAGGTGACAAAGCCTATTAATGATATTCTCTACAAATTATGTAATAAATGTCACATATCAAATGAAATATTAAAAAACTGTCGGTTTCAAGTAAAATCTAACTCCCCATTTCTAGAATTTTGTCAAATTCTTCAACTTTAAGCTGCATTACAGAAAGTCTACCTTGCCTTACTAATGCAATATCTTTTAAACTTTCTTCTGCTTTGATTTGCTCTAAAGTTACCGGATGTTTCAAGGTTTCTACTGGCACTAAATCTACGGCTACCCAATTGGCATTATCCGTTGTGGGATCCTGGTAAAATTCTCTAACCACTTTGGCAACACCTACCACATTCTTACCTTCATTGCTATGATAAAAAAGTACCATGTCGCCTTCTTTCATTTCTTTAAGGTTGTTGCGTGCCTGGTAATTGCGTACACCGTCCCAAAAGGTACGTCCATCTTTATTAAATTTTTCCCAGCTGTATTTAAAGGGTTCGGATTTGACTAAAAAGTAGTTCATATAACAAAAGTAAAAAATATGTTATCAAAAAAGCATCCCGAAAAATCAGAATGCTTATAAATCATGTGTATTTTAAAAAATTATCCTTTAGTATCCAAGGCTATAGCTATACGCTCCGAAAGGTCTTGTAAATGGTATTTACTTAAACCTGTTGCTGCCGGTTTCGCATTTTTAATTGCGATGTTTAATGATCTCAACTGCGCCTTAACCACTGAAATCACATCACTTTGTGAAGAATTTAAACTGCTGGAAGCTACACCTGCCCTGGAGGGCATAAAAGCTAAATTTGTAGGGGGATTGGCCTTTTTTATCAATGAGATCAGTTTATCAACGTAGTTCTTTTGTAGGTTACGGCGATAAACATCAATATTTTGGTTGCCATTCAATTCTGTAAAAACAGCGGCTTGCAATGCTGCAAATAAATCGGTTATTTTATAAGCTACTTCACCATCGGAAGCTTCTGCAGAAATTAATTTATCTAACGTATTGCTGCTCAACAACCTGGAAAGCACAGGTGATTGAACTTTATTGATAACTTCTAAAGGAGATAAGCCTGTGTTATCTAAAATTTGTTTATTCAACAACCAGGACGGGGTTTGAAATAAATTTTTATCTAAGAAGGCCATCGCTTCATTTTGCGTTGCTGCAGGTGTTCTTTCATACACTGCACCTTTCTGCTCTATTGTTTTCGGGGTTTCCTGTACACCACCAATATTTTTAGTCACATGCCCCATATAACGACCAAACTGTGTAGTTAACTGGTTATACATATTACTTAAATTATCATAACCCTGGTTTTTTTCATTGGTCCATTCGGGTAATTTATCCAGAATAACTTTTAGGTTTTTAATACCATAGGTACTGGCAATCATTGCATTATCGCCAAGGTCCTCATTTTGAGAACGAGGGTCGTCAGGATTGCTTTCTGTACCAAACCACAGCCGCTTATTCTTCAATTTATTTACGGTAATTTTATTGAGTACTGCAATCTCTTCGACTGGTGTTTTAACATCAGGAAGTAATTTATAACCCCATTCAATCGCCCAAAGATCATAGTCGCCAATTCTTGGGTAAAGCCCTTTGGGAGAAATATTATCCTCAGGTTGGGCCACATAATTAAAACGAGCATAGTCCATAATTGATGGCGTATGTCCATTTGCTTCTACAAAAGCCTTATCGCGAAGTTTTTCGACAGCAACGGTAGCGCTTGAACCATAATTATGACGCAAACCTAAAGTATGGCCTACCTCATGAGAGGAAACAAAACGGATCAGATCACCCATCAACTCATCACTAAATTCCATTTTGCGAGCTCTAGGATCCACTGCTGCAGTTTGAATCATGTACCAGTCGTGCACAAGTTTCATTACATTATGGTACCAGTTGATATGGCTTTCCATAATTTCACCACTTCTGGGATCTGCAATACTTGGTCCGCTGGCATTAGCAATCTCTGATGGCTTATAAACAATTGCGGAATGCGTGGCATCGTCAAGACTCCAGCTAGGGTCTTCGGCAGCTGTGGGTGCAACTTTCGCAATGATCGCATTTTTAAAGCCTGCCTTCTCGAAAGCTTTTTGCCAATCGTTTATTCCAGCCATTAAATAAGGAACCCATTTTTTTGGTGTTGCCGGATCAATGAAAAATTCAATTGGTTTAACGGGTTCAACCAATTCACCACGTTTGTATTTAGCCATATAACCAGGCTTAGGTTCTAAACGCCATCTTTTAATGATCTCAACTTCCCTCACACCCTGAGGGTTAAGGTCAAAATCTGTGTAACCTACAGCAAAGTAACCAACTCGGAGATCAAAATACCTCGGTTTCATTGGTACTTTTGGTAAAATTACTAAAGAAGTATTCAGTTCTACTGTAGAGGAGCCTGCAGAGCCACCCCCCATTACTGTGGAACTGGAACTTCCCATTGGCGATGGTGCAGCAGAAAGAGTGTAAGTTTTAACCGTCCCAATTTCTACATTATTTGGAAAACTCCGAATATTTAAAATGTAACTTCTGTCTGCCAATTGTGATCCTAAACGGAACCTACTTTTTAATTGTGGGGACCCAAAATAAAAGATATCATTATCACTGTTAATATAATCGGTCATATCGATAACACTGCCTTTTTGACCTGGAGAATAAGCAGCAATATTGAATGCAGCAGCAATGGCCTGAATATTAGAATTTTGAAGCGACTGGTACATCGCAGTGGTACTGTCGGCACCGTAAGTTCTATAGGACAACTTACGCATGAATATTTTATGATTTGGTCCTTTCTCAAACCTGATTACACTACTTCCAATTTGATCACCTGCATAGCCCGATGCCGATCTTACTTCCGCTCCTGCTTTTGAGATTCTGTTGACGACTAAAATTTCTCTGCCTAATAAGGAATCAGCAATTTCAAAAAAGAATTTTTCATCCACCTTGTGGGATGTAATCATTCCTTTTTTTGTCTCTGCTTTAGCTGTAATTACAGTGGCATAAGGTTTTGGGGCAGATTTTGTTCCTAAAGCAGCAAGTGGTCCTGCTACTTTTTTAGTGGTATCAGTTACTGTCGCAGCACTTGCAGGTTTAGTTGGTTTAGTTTGCCCATTCGCAATGGAGATACTTACCAAAGCTAGGACAGAAATTAATATAGTTTTCTTCATGTAACAGTCGTTTCTTCATCGCAAATATAAGCGCACACAATCAATGTTGACGTAATAAATACTATAACTTTACAGTTACATAAGCCCCTATTATTTAGGTTTTATTTGAATTAATGAATCATTTTAAAAACTAGTTCTTTTAGCAGTTCGCCATCTGAAATATTACCTGTACTATCTACGCCTTTACTTTTCAGATCATACTCCCGAAATAAACTGATCAGGTATACCGTTCTATTGAGATCGTAATTACGGGCAGCGGCTTCATAATCCTTAACAAAAAACGGACTAACGCCTAATTCTCTTGCAGCATCCTGTTTATTTGTCAGGTAATGGTATTTCAGAACTTTAGAGAAGTAAGAGTTAAGACTTGCCAATACCATTACCATGGGATTAGCTTTTGGATTATCGGCAAAGTAATTCACTATTTGATTGCATTTCAACACATTGCGCTGCACTATCGCCTTTTGCAATTCAAAGACATTGTATTCTTTACTAATGCCAATATTTTTTTGAACATGATCAGTATCAATCGTGGTTTCTTTGCTGATGTTTAACATCAGCTTTTCAATCTCATTGGCAATTTTAGACAGATCGGCACCTAGGTATTCTGCCATAAGCGCTGCAGCCTGTGGGGCAACTTTATAACCTTTTTCATTTACCAGCTCTTCTATCCACTGGGCAAGCTTATAATCCCTTACATTGTCGGATTGAAAGATCACCCCCGATTTAGTTATCGCTTTATAAAGCTTCTTACGTTTATCGAAGTTGGCGTATTTATAGCCCAGCACCAGGATTGTAGATTGCAATGGGTTTTCAAAATAGTTTTGCACATAAGCTGCTTCTTTAATTCCTGCCTCTGTATCCTTCCCCCATTTCAGGTCCTGCGCCTCTTTAACAATGATCACTTGATATTCAGACATCATTGGGTAGCGCTTTGCTGCATTTAAAATTGTAGCCATATCAGTATCCTTGCCATAAAAAACGGTTTGGTTAAATCCTTTCTCCATGTCGGTCAATACATTGGCTTCTATGTAATCAATTACTTGATCAATGTAATAGGGTTCTTCGCCATGTAATAAATACACCGGTTTGAACTTTTTAGCTTTGAGGTCTTTTATAATATCTTCCGCAGTCATATAATTATCCAAATGTAACCGCTAAAAACTAAATATTAAAGGTTATTTTTGTACAAATGGCATTTACCCCTGTAGCACTTAATCTTCCGGGCTATCCTTTTAAACTTACAAAAAAAGAGGAGCAGTATTATATTTTTGATGAGATACGCAAAAAACACCTGGTTTTAACACCAGAGGAATGGGTAAGGCAGCATTTTATCCAGTACTTAATTGTGGTTAAAACCTTCCCTAAATCGTTGATACAAGTAGAAGGTGGCTTAACGTTAAACAACTTACAAAAGAGAACAGATGTGGTTGTTTACAACATTAGTGGCGAAAGAATCATGATTATTGAGTGTAAAGCACCAGCAGTAAAAATTAACCAGGCTGTGTTTGATCAGGCGGCAAGGTATAATTCTGTGCATAAAGTTAAATGGCTAGTGGTTACAAATGGCTTAAATCATTGTTATGCAAAGATTAACCACCAGGAAGGACAATTTTCCTTTATAGAAGAGCTGCCTGTATATCAGGATTTGTAAAGTTTATTGTTGGGTATTTAGAGGTGTTTTAGTATTAGCCTTTATAAAGTAAAAATCAGGTATGCAATCAAAGTCTGAAATCTTTTGCTGGAAGAGGCAAAATCTTTCTAGGCCTTTTCTTTGCAATACCAGATTTTTTTTAGCGAATCTAATATAAATATTCTCCCTTCTGGTAGTACTATCCATTCAATTATCCTGACCCTGTTAAATTGCACTTTAGCTAAACATTCCCGCTTCTAGTAGTACCATCCATTCAATTATCCTGACCCTGTTAAATTGCACTTTAGCTAAACATTCCTCTTCTAGTAATATTACCCATTTAATTATCCTGTCCCTGTTAAATTGCACTTTAGATAAACATTACTTTTCCATTAATACTACCCATTTAATTGTCCTGTCCCTGTTAACCTACACTTGAGCTAAACATTCCTCTTCCTAGAATTACAGGGTAATTAAAAAGTATTATCCATTTAAATAATCCTGTCAAGATTAACCTATTTTTCTACATTTTACGACAACAATAACATCCTTTGCTCCTTCCACGGACCAGCCCCCACTTTTACAAGCACAAAAAAAAAGTAGTGTCTAATGAAAAGGCATAGAAAGATTTTGCCTTTTCCGGCAAAACATTTCAGCCTTTGAATAGATCACAACTTTTTTTTTAGTTTTTAAAAGCCTTTAAACTTTCTTGAATAATTTTAATCTTACTTTCCGCATCTGCCTTTTTATTCATTTCATTGGCTACCACCTCAGGCTTCGCATTTTGCACAAAGCGCTCATTACCTAATTTAGAATCCACAGCTTTCAGAAATCCGAGTAAATAATTAAGTTCGGTAGTCAATCGTTCAATTTCGGCATCGACATCAATTTCCTCATTTAATAAGATAAAGAACTCATCATTTCCCACCATAAAACTAACCGCACCGGGTATTTTATCATTAACGAACTCCACCTCAGAAATATTTGCAAGCTTAAACACAATGTTCAACCACTTATCATAATCCAGATTAGAATTAACCTTTATACTTAAAGGCAGGGCCTCTTTAGGAGAAATCTGTTTCGTATTTCTAACATTCCTAATTTCGGCAACAACCTGTTTAACCACTTCCACTTCTTTTAGAATCTGCGGTTCAGCAGCGACAAAAGTAGGATACGTAGCTACGATGATACAATCCATTTCCCCCTTTTCACCAAAAAGTTCATCATGCCATAATTCCTCCGTAAGGAAAGGCATAAAGGGATGTAATGATTTAAGAATCCTTTCAAAGAAGCCAATGGTTACTTTTAAAGATTCCGCATCAATAGGATGTTGGTAAGCCGGTTTCACAATTTCCAGGTACCAGGCACAGAAATCATCCCAAACTAATTTATAGGTTGTCATTAAAGCTTCCGACAAGCGGTATTGCTTAAAATTATCCTCAATTTCAGCCAGGGCTTCATTAAAGCGGTTTTCAAACCAGTAGATGGCTTGTTGATTTGGGTTTTCCAGGTTCTCATCCACTTCCCACCCTTTAACCAAACGGAAAGCATTCCAAACTTTATTGGCAAAGTTTCTACCCTGTTCGCAATAGCTTTCATCAAACATGAGGTCATTACCAGCTGGAGAGCATAATAACATGCCAACCCGAACCCCATCAGCGCCAAATTTTTCAATAAGACCAATCGGATCAGGAGAGTTACCTAATGACTTAGACATCTTTCTGCCCAGTTTATCACGCACAATACCGGTTAGATAAACATTGGTGAAAGGCTTTTTGCCCATAAACTCATGTCCGGCCATAATCATCCTTGCGACCCAGAAAAACATGATTTCAGGAGCCGTCACCACATCATTGGTTGGGTAATAATAATTAATATCCTTATTTCCAGGATTCTTAATTCCGTCAAAAACCGAAATCGGCCATAACCAAGAAGAAAACCAGGTATCCATTACATCCTGATCTTGTTTCACAAAAGGAGCAAGTTGGTTTTTAAAACCTGTTACTTCCTCAGCGGTAAACACATTATCTAGATCTTTTAACTTAAGAAATTCATCAAGAGCCTCTTCTTTAGTTTTTGCAACCACCCAATTACCTTGATGATCATACCAAGCTGGAATTTGTTGTCCCCACCACAATTGCCTGCTGATGTTCCAGTCGCGCACATTTTCCATCCAGTGGCGGTAAGTATTTACAAATTTCTCCGGAATTAACTTAACATCACCGTTCAATACGTCGTCTAAAGCAGGTTTTGCCATTTCTTCCATCTTACAAAACCACTGCATCGAAAGTTTAGGTTCAATAGCAGCATCAGTACGTTCAGAAAAGCCAACCTGAGATTTGTAATCTTCCACTTTTTCCAGGTGTCCGGCTTCATCCAATAGTTTAGCGATCTTTTTTCTGGCGATAAAACGATCCTCACCCACTAAAATAGCCGCAAGTTCGTTTAAAGTACCATCATCATTGAGGATGTCGATTACTGGCAATTTATGTCTCACACCAAGTTCATAATCATTTAAATGATGTGCAGGGGTAACTTTTAGGCATCCTGTACCAAAATCCATGGTAACATAATCATCTTGAATTATAGGAATTTCCCTATTAATTAAAGGAATAAACACCGACTTACCCTTTAAGTGTGCATAACGTTCATCATTTGGGTTCACACAAATGGCTGCATCAGCCATAATCGTTTCCGGACGAGTGGTGGCGATGGTTAAAAACCCTTCCGTTCCTGAGAGGGTATATTTGATGTAATATAATTTCTGATTAACTTCCTTCCGGATCACCTCTTCATCAGAAACAGCAGTTTTACCTGCCGGATCCCAGTTTACCATACGGATACCCCTATAAATCCAGCCTTTTTTGTACAAATGAATAAAGCTGTCAATAACCGAATTCGAAAGATCTTCCTCCATGGTAAATCGTGTACGGTCCCAATCGCAACTGGCACCTAGTTTTTTCAACTGGTCAAGAATGATACCGCCATATTTATCTTTCCATTCCCAGGCATACTTCATAAACTCTTCCCGGGTAAGGTCTGCCTTGTTGATACCCTTTTCTTTAAGCATAGCCACAACTTTAGCTTCAGTAGCGATGGAAGCATGATCTGTTCCAGGTACCCAGCAAGCATTTTTACCTTGCATGCGCGCTTTACGGATCAGCACATCCTGTATCGTATTATTCAGCATGTGCCCCATATGCAATACTCCGGTAACATTTGGCGGAGGGATTACAATGGTGTAAGGTTCACGCTCATCAGGTTCAGAATGGAAAAACTTTTTAGAAAGCCAGTAACTGTACCATTTATTTTCGGTTGCCGCAGGATCGTATTTTTTAGAAATGCTCATTTATGGTTGTGGGAGAAATATGATAATTATAACAACAAAGTTTGTTACAGCACAAATTTAACGTTTATACCCTACAAAAAGAAAAAAGTCACATTATTGATTGCAAACTGTAAACCGCTAAATAGTCCGACTATTTTTAGATAGAAAAAACCTACTTCAAATTCATCATCAAATAATCCGTAACTTTCTGATATAAATGCGCTCTATCTTTTCCGATCACATTATGTTCATGGCCAGGATAAATCATATAATCTACCTGCACACCTTGGTCGACAGCACTTTTCACCAAGGAAACCGAGTTTTGCTGTAAAACTACAGGATCCTGAAGACCATGAATTAACAAGAGCTTACCTTTCAACTGACTAATCTTTTGAGTAAGATCTGTGTCGGCATAACCTTTAGGGTTTTCTAGTGGTGTATCCATATAACGTTCGGTATACATCACCTCATAAAGCTTCCAATTAATTACCGGTCCACCGGCAACTGCTGCTTTAAAAACACCAGGATGGCTCAACATAAAGTCAACGGTATTGAAACCACCAAAACTCCAGCCAAAAAGGCCCATATTCGCAGCATCAACGTAGGGTAAAGTCTTCAAATGAGCCACTGCAGTAAGCATATCTTCCATTTGTACCTCTCCAACCTTACGGAACATGGATTGTTCAAAAGCCTTCCCACGGTTATCACTACCACGGGTATCCATTACAAAAACCACAAAACCCTGCTGTGCCATATACCTAAACCAGTAATCTCCAGCGCCAGCATTCCAGCTATTCGTAATTAATTGCGCATGAGAACCACCGTACCAATACACAACTACAGGATACTTTTTAGTACTGTCATAACCCAAAGGTTTATACAAATTGCAATACAAGAGGTCACCACTATTGCTTTTTATGGTATATAGGTTTGATTTTTCTGTATGATAGGCTGTTAAAGGATTTTTAGCCTGCAATAATGTTTTAGCTTTTCCAGTTGCCGTTTCCAACAATTGCACTGTTCTTGGATTGTCAATATTACTGAAGTTATCAATAACCGTTTTACCAGAGGTACTGATTTGTGTATGATGAACAGCCGTGCCTTTTGTCAGTCTTTTGGATTTTGCGGTTTTGATCGTTAAAGCATATAAATTTCTGGTGATGGGAGATTCTGCTGTAGAAACATAAAACAAGTTTTCTCCTTTGGCATCAAAACCTTTAACGTCTAACACTTCCCATTCGCCTTTGGTTAACTGTTTAATCAGCTTGCCATTTGCCTGGTAGAGGTATAAATGATTCCAACCGTCGCGGTTACTCTGCCAAATAAATTTAGAAGGATCGTTTTTAAGGAATAAAACAGGCACCAGAGGCTCCACATATTTTTCATCTTGCTCTTCAAACAAAGTCTTAATTAAATCACCTGTCGCCGCATCATATTGATTGAGTTTCAAGTGATTTTGTTCCCGGTTCAACACAGCGATATACACATATTAAGACCGTTGCAAAAGCAACAAGTCAGAATTATATTAACTTTTTGGATTTTTTGTTTTTTTAGTTTTGGGTTTTTTTGACCAAAAGTGTC
>NZ_JBEONS010000049.1:0-14035 GCF_040544395.1 Pedobacter sp. CG_S7
ATGTATTCGTTCTTACCGTTTTCTCGGCGGTATTCTTACCGAATGTTGTGTACTCCTAATTGCCAAAAATCCTGCACTTATACTTACCGGCTACAGTTGGGAATTATAAGCTAAAATACAATTTTGAAAGCAATTCACAACTATGGTGTTGAGTGGGACAATACTGTAGCCGTTGGGAATTATAAGCTAAAATACAATTTTGAAAGCAATTCACAACACAAAAGAAAAAGGCTAAATTTCCTGCAGAGTTGGGAATTATAAGCTAAAATACAATTTTGAAAGCAATTCACAACCCTGCTATCTTTTAGCTTTGTAATGTCTTTGTTGGGAATTATAAGCTAAAATACAATTTTGAAAGCAATTCACAACTATCCATTAGGTAATATCTGCCACTCTATAGTTGGGAATTATAAGCTAAAATACAATTTTGAAAGCAATTCACAACTGCTAATATTAATCATAATATCTATCAAAAGTTGGGAATTATAAGCTAAAATACAATTTTGAAAGCAATTCACAACTATTTTTAGAAACGTGAATGTCAGATGATTGTTGGGAATTATAAGCTAAAATACAATTTTGAAAGCAATTCACAACCACGTATAGGCGTTTAACCCTGCTTTGCTCGTTGGGAATTATAAGCTAAAATACAATTTTGAAAGCAATTCACAACTGAACGGAATAAATCCATGGCCAGGTGCAAGTTGGGAATTATAAGCTAAAATACAATTTTGAAAGCAATTCACAACTTACCTGCTTTATAGCTGCCCGGAATTAATGTTGGGAATTATAAGCTAAAATACAATTTTGAAAGCAATTCACAACTTTTAGCAATTTGGTTTAAACCAGCTCTACGTTGGGAATTATAAGCTAAAATACAATTTTGAAAGCAATTCACAACAGGGTAATACTTTGCAAATGCTTCGCTTACGTTGGGAATTATAAGCTAAAATACAATTTTGAAAGCAATTCACAACGAATTTACCATAGCGCTTAAGGATAATTCGGTTGGGAATTATAAGCTAAAATACAATTTTGAAAGCAATTCACAACTAAAGGTGGATACCTAAAAAGAAAGGTTGGTTGGGAATTATAAGCTAAAATACAATTTTGAAAGCAATTCACAACTAATACTTTCTGCTTGCTGTTCTTTTAGAAGTTGGGAATTATAAGCTAAAATACAATTTTGAAAGCAATTCACAACTGTGATATTTCACGCTCTAAGTCTGCACGTGTTGGGAATTATAAGCTAAAATACAATTTTGAAAGCAATTCACAACTGCTATCGTTAGCGATTGATTGAGTTGTTTGTTGGGAATTATAAGCTAAAATACAATTTTGAAAGCAATTCACAACTAATTACATCTATTACAGTCAGTACAGCTGTTGGGAATTATAAGCTAAAATACAATTTTGAAAGCAATTCACAACAGTCGAATATAGGATGCTGGAACTGTGATAGTTGGGAATTATAAGCTAAAATACAATTTTGAAAGCAATTCACAACACCCTGAGCAAATGAAATGTCTTTTCCGTAGTTGGGAATTATAAGCTAAAATACAATTTTGAAAGCAATTCACAACTAGCTGTTAAAGCAACAGAAACGCTTTCACGTTGGGAATTATAAGCTAAAATACAATTTTGAAAGCAATTCACAACTTTTGTTGTAACTGGTTACCAACTCGAAGTGTTGGGAATTATAAGCTAAAATACAATTTTGAAAGCAATTCACAACTATGGTAACAAATAAACTCGTAAAAAAATCGTTGGGAATTATAAGCTAAAATACAATTTTGAAAGCAATTCACAACCGTATGATGTTACAACCTTGCTTCTATTACGTTGGGAATTATAAGCTAAAATACAATTTTGAAAGCAATTCACAACAAGACAAGAGTGTATTTAAACACACAGAAAGTTGGGAATTATAAGCTAAAATACAATTTTGAAAGCAATTCACAACAGTGTGGATTGTGTGATGTGCTTTGAATACGTTGGGAATTATAAGCTAAAATACAATTTTGAAAGCAATTCACAACCTGAAAGGGTTTCCAAATATTAATTTAAGAGTTGGGAATTATAAGCTAAAATACAATTTTGAAAGCAATTCACAACTGGCAATGAAGGTTTAATTGTTTCTGTTGGGTTGGGAATTATAAGCTAAAATACAATTTTGAAAGCAATTCACAACTCTGAAGTTATAATACCTTTATCTAGCAAGGTTGGGAATTATAAGCTAAAATACAATTTTGAAAGCAATTCACAACTAATATGGTTGCATTTATTGAAGAACTAGTGGTGGGAATTATAAGCTAAAATACAATTTTGAAAGCAATTCACAACTGTTCATCCGAATTACTTTGAGCAACTATGTTGGGAATTATAAGCTAAAATACAATTTTGAAAGCAATTCACAACATGAAAACACAAATCTTTAAAGACCAAATAGTTGGGAATTATAAGCTAAAATACAATTTTGAAAGCAATTCACAACCGATGTCGTCATAACCATTCAATAAGCATGAGTTGGGAATTATAAGCTAAAATACAATTTTGAAAGCAATTCACAACCTGTACCAGGTTACCATCAAGAAATACCGTGTTGGGAATTATAAGCTAAAATACAATTTTGAAAGCAATTCACAACACATCTTGAACACCCAATTGTATGGCTTGAGTTGGGAATTATAAGCTAAAATACAATTTTGAAAGCAATTCACAACTGCTGTTATGTTCATCATACGATTAACCTGTTGGGAATTATAAGCTAAAATACAATTTTGAAAGCAATTCACAACAGGGTAAGCATTTGCAAATTCAGCAGTTACGTTGGGAATTATAAGCTAAAATACAATTTTGAAAGCAATTCACAACTAGATGATGCTAATGTTCAGAAGTTAGATGGTTGGGAATTATAAGCTAAAATACAATTTTGAAAGCAATTCACAACAGCATTTGCTTTTGTTTGTGCGTCTAATGAGTTGGGAATTATAAGCTAAAATACAATTTTGAAAGCAATTCACAACAGGGCTGGTTACTATGCTATTAAAGGATTAGTTGGGAATTATAAGCTTAAATACAATTTTGAAAGCAATTCACAACTATATTAGAAAGTTGAATTTTTTACACCGGTTGGGAATTATAAGCTAAAATACAATTTTGAAAGCAATTCACAACACGTCGTTACTCTTAATTCAGTAAATGAATGTTGGGAATTATAAGCTAAAATACAATTTTGAAAGCAATTCACAACTATATGACAAATTATTTTAGTTGGTCGGAGTTGGGAATTATAAGCTAAAATACAATTTTGAAAGCAATTCACAACTGCAAATGAAGAGCAATTAACATTATCTAAGTTGGGAATTATAAGCTAAAATACAATTTTGAAAGCAATTCACAACGTAAGTTCTGGTCGGTTTGATCATAATACGTTGGGAATTATAAGCTAAAATACAATTTTGAAAGCAATTCACAACCGGATCCTTTGGTTTTTTCCGCTTATCATGTTGGGAATTATAAGCTAAAATACAATTTTGAAAGCAATTCACAACCGGATGGGGGGCAATCTTCATGTTTTTCTTGTTGGGAATTATAAGCTAAAATACAATTTTGAAAGCAATTCACAACTATTAGAGTACTATGGAAGCAACCACATGCGTTGGGAATTATAAGCTAAAATACAATTTTGAAAGCAATTCACAACTACAATGGGAGCATCCGTTTGAACCGAGAGGTTGGGATAGCGCAGGAACTACTAAATACTTTCACAGGAATTATAAAAGGGGGTAAGCCTAATACCTAGTGAAACAGGTGGTGCCTTTATTATTGCAATTGATGGTATATTAATCTTTGACCGAAGTGAAATGCAAAGGTTCCCAGAAATTAAGGAATTAAAAAAGCTGGTGAGGAATCACGTGAGCCCAGAAATGGATTTGGGGCACACTGATCATAAGTAAAGTTCCTGGCCTAAGGTAATATTAACTTATTTTCCCTGAAAATAAACAACCTACAGAAGCAGTCATCAGCATTGCTGCTGTACCCCAAAAGCAAATACGCAAAATAGCCTTTCCTACACTTGAACCACCAGCGATGGCAGAGATATAGGCTGAAAACGCTAAAAATAATATTGAAAACAGATATTGAGAAAGAACCATAAATTTTAGAGGAGCAATGATAGAAACCAAAAGTGGTAACAGTCCGCCGATGATAAATGATGCAGCTGAAGCTAAAGCCGCTAGAAATGGTTTAGCCTGGGTACATTAATACCTAGTTCATCTCTTGCATGGGCTTCCAGACAGGATCTCTGGTACAACTGGCAGCGGCAATACCAATTACCAAACTTGCAGTAGACAATATACCATCATTAGCACCTAAAAGAGCAGCCCTTAACCATCCGCTTCTGATTGTAAAATGTTTTTCTGTCTCCATCTATACTCCTATAAATATACTCGTTTTACCTTTATTATGTTTAGTAAAGATAGGGAACAGAACAGTGTGCTGCAATATGAAATCTCCATTTATCCTCATCAAAATTATCTGCAGATTTTCCATATCCTCCTTTTTCTAAGGCACTAATGTTCCATTCCTGTTCGAAATTACTGGAATGGCATAACATATAAACATGGTTAAATATCCCATGATAGATTGTTCCATTTCCTCCGTGGCAAATCATTAAATCACATAGTTTGAGTACCTGATTTAAGTTCACAAAGCCTCTGCTAAGAATATGTGCAGCAGAAAGCACCTTTTCTTTATCTCCGGTAGTTACAATTGTATATTTTGAATAATAGGAATTATTTAGAAATCGAAGTTTATTCCAATCACCGGTGCTACCTAAAGAAACACAGATTACGGGCTTACCTGCAGGAATATCATCCAACCAGGTATCATCTTGTTCCTGATATTGATAAACCAGGGGGCCAATAAATTGATAAGCAGGGGGTAGGTTCTCTTGTGGAAATAGAACTGGCAAGTCGCAAATTAAATTAACGTTTCCTTCAATTTCAAAAAGATAATTTGGCATGCTTAAAAGACCATATTTTAGTCTTAAGTCATTGAACGGTTGCTGGATTTTCTTGAAAGCAATTTTTTCGCCCATGTTAGTTAATAATTCAGCCAAAACTTCGGGTAAGAATTTGATGAAGAAAAAGGTCTTATGCGTTCTTGAAATCTTTCTGGAGTGGGCATAATACCTGGTCATGTAACCATTTAATAAAGAAATATGCTCAATATCTGTTAAGGTTGTTGCCATTTTTAATGTTGGTGCAACATCTCCAATCGCAATACTTGCCTTTAATTCTTTAATGGAGGCTACTTGAGCCAGCATAATCCTTTCGAGCTCAGGTAAACTTAACCAACTGAAATCAAACCTGGTAGAACATTGCATCACATATTGCTCATCGAATTGTAAGCAATTGAAAGTTTTATAGCCGTGATCTAATACAAAATGGTCATAAGTGCCTGAGCTTATAAAATAAATCTCATAAACATTTTTATCGTAAGTATCTGCTAAAACCAGGCACCTTAAATAGTGCGATAATAAGTTAAAGGGAAAAAAGAGTATTACTTTTTTAATCGTATGCTTGTTCATTCATTCTTTAATGCGGGCTAAAGTTAGGTATATAATTTTTGTAAAAGATATTCCCTGCCACCAATTGCCTAACAAAAACAGTTGCGTACAAAGGCTTTAAAATAGTAAACCTCAACATTTTTTTAAATTCAAGTGAAAGTTATGCTAACAATTGCTGTTAACACAAACTTTATATATAGGCTATTTTATTTTCATATAAAACTGTAAATTGCGTTTGAATTAAAAAACTTTTAAAATACAATGATAAATAACGCTAAGGTTATCGTACTAATTTTTTCTATCTTTTTCAGCACGGAAAAGATTTCCATACTTCCATACCGCAGAAAATGCAAACCTTAATTTAATTGCGCAATAGGAATACACGGCGGCAAATACGCCAGAAATTGTGCAAAAAGAGTTTACAAAAAAAGAGTTGAAACAAAAGATTAAATAAAATAATGGCTTAATTGCATAATGTTTAAATTCATTTTAATACTGGGGTTATTGTTTAATTTAGGTTTTATAAAAAAATCTGAGTTACAAACTTTTCATATCACCGGGAATACACAGGGAACAACTTACCAGGTTACCTACTACGCAAAAAATCAAAGCGTTAATAAAAAAGAAATTGAACTTTTATTGGAACAGTTGGATAACTCTCTTTCTATTTATAAACCAAACTCCCTCATTAATCAGTTTAATGAATCAAAAAGGGGTATAATAATGGACAAATACCTGAAAGATGTAGTGATTAATTCTTTAGAGATATACAAGAATGCAGATGGCGACTTCGATTTTACCGTATATCCTTTGGTTAGGGCATGGGGATTTGGAACAAAAAAAATAGACTCTACTCCAGATGCTGCCACTATAAAGGATTTATTACAATGTGTTGGATCTGACAAAATAAAAGTCGTGAAAGACAGCTTAATAAAAACTAAATCCTGTGTTAAAATAGATGTAAATGGAATCGCTCAGGGCTATAGTGTTGATGTACTGGCCAGCTTCTTAGATCGAAAAAAAATAAAGAATTATTTGGTCGAAATTGGTGGAGAAATAATAGTTAAAGGCACAAAACCAAATGGAAAACAGATGCAAATAGGAATAGAAGCTCCAGCAAATAGTAGCTATAAGGAACAATTTATTCAAAAAATAATTCAATTAAAAGGTGGCGCAATTACCACATCAGGAAACTACCGAAAATTCATCACTAGTGGAACTCATAAATATCCTCATTTAATTAACCCAAAAACAGGCTATCCATTAGAAAATCAAATGATTAGTGCAACCGTAATTGCAAAGGATGCTATAACAGCAGATGGTTATGACAACGCATTAATGGCAATGACCCCTGCTGCTGCTTTAAAATTTGTTGAAGATCAGTCTTCCATGGAAGCCTATTTGATCTATAAAAAGGCTGATGAAACTGTCGCAGATACAGCTACTGTAGGATTTTATAAATTATTAATAACAAAACCACAATAATAGTGTTTAAATATATAAGGTGGCGTTTAGAGGTTTTATACAGGGGGCTAATGGCTAAAAGAATAATGCCGCCACCTACAGAAATTATATGAAAGTAAATCCAAATGATACTTTAGAGATGAAGTCAGTAAATTCAATAGTAGAGCTATTGAATGAACACCGTCTGTTTTTTTCTTCACAAAAAACAAAAAATATAGCTTTCAGGATTTCGAGTTTAAAAAAATTAAAAGATGCTATCCTTAAATACGAGGACAAATTATTAGCCGCACTTTGGATTGATTTACACAAATCTAATGAAGAGGCCTATTTAACGGAAATCAGTATTGTTGTGCAGGAATTAAACCTTCATATTAAACACTTAAAAAAATGGGCTAAACCAAAAAGTGTTATAACACCAATATACCTCTTTCCTTCCCGCAGCAAAATATGGCAGGAGCCCCTGGGTGTTTCACTAATCATTGCACCTTGGAATTATCCATTTCAACTACTCATCAACCCATTAGTGGGAGCTATTTCTGCAGGTTGTTGTGCCGTTCTAAAACCATCTCCTAACACACCAAACGTAGCGTTGGTAATGGAAGAACTCATTAAAGAGACCTTCGATAGTAATTACATCAGTGTTATTCAAGGTGGAAGGGAAATAAATACCTTATTATTGGAGCAGCGGTTTGATGTTATCTTCTTTACAGGAAGCCCTGCTTTAGGTAAAGTAGTGATGAAAGCAGCAGCAGCATATTTAACGCCTGTAATATTAGAATTAGGTGGTAAAAGTCCTTGTCTAGTTGATGAGGATGCCAATTTAGCTGTTGCCGCGAAACGCATAATCTGGGGTAAAACAATCAATGCAGGACAAACTTGTATTGCTCCAGATTATTTGCTTGTACATGAAAAGGTAAAAGAAGAGTTACTCACGCTCTTAAAACAAACTATTGAACAAATGTTTGGGACAACTATTCAGCAAAGTAAATTCTATCCCAGGATAGTAAATGAGCAGGCATTTCTAAGATTGACAAATCTAATGTGTGAGGGAAATATACGGATAGGGGGTGAGACTGATGCCAAAGATAAATTTATTGCGCCAACAGTTATTGACGAAATTAAACCGGAATTCATGATCATGAAGGAAGAAATATTCGGACCTATTTTACCTGTATTGACCTTTTCAAACTTAGCTAAAGCAATTGACTTTGTAAATGCAAATGAAAAACCACTTGCCATTTATTATTTCGGAAATACAGAAACAGCAACTCGCTTATTTAATAAAACATCTTCAGGTGGGGGGTGTATCAATGATACTTTAATGCACGTAACCAATCACCACCTTCCTTTTGGTGGGGTCGGCAATAGCGGACAGGGGAAATACCATGGTAAAGGAAGTTTCCTGGCTTTCAGCAATCAGCGAGGGGTCGTTACCACGCCTACATGGATCGACCTCCCCTTTAAATATGCTCCATTCAAGTATTTTAAATGGATGCAAAAGTTCTTGTAAGGTTCAAGAATTTATATTACGCGATAAGATTCACCTTCCAAAACCTGACCTTTTTTATTAATGACTTTATTGCGGACCTTATTTTTTAAAGGTGATGAAGCTATTATAAGCTTAGTGCTCAACGCCGCATACGCAATGATTTGAGTTGGTCAAACTTAAATATAATTTACACTTTTTTTAAACCATATAGCAGCTAGCTAAAATAAACCGCTGTAAAATTAGATAGAAAACAATGATTGTAACCGCCTAAAAATTTATTAGGCAAGTGCTAAAACAATTAGAAAAAAAGTATGTTAATAATTCTAAACTACTTAACATATTAAAAGATGAAAAAATTACTTATTGCTTTGACAGCGATTGCATTAACTTGTAACGCAATGGCACAGGATACACCTAGAATGGGTCATGAGAAAATGCACCAGATGGAGAATTGTGTAATGATGAAAGAGGGTAAAATGATGGTCATGAAAGATGGTAAAACCATGATGATGGAAAAAGAGATGACTATGAAAAATGGAACTGTTGTGATGCCAGATGGATCGGTTAAAATGAAAAATGGTAAAACCATGATGCTTAAAGAAGGTAATAGCATGGACATGAATGGCAACATGATGAAATCCATGAAAAAAACCATGAAAAAAGGAATGAAAATGTAACTTTTCAATTCATTTTACCAATTATTATTTAAGGAAAAAACGAAAGCCGGGCATTTGACCTGGCTTTCGTTTTAATTTATAAAATAAGTCATTAGTGTCCGGTAAAAAGAAGCCAATAAATTGGCTTCTTTTTACCGGACACTAATGTTTTTGAAATATATCTTTACCAATTATAAGTCAGAAGATACTGTCATATGAGTAGAAGGTGAAAATAGAAGAGTTTTTATAAACTTCTCCAGAAAATTTTATCATTTGATAGGGCCTAATACTAAAATAATTATAGATATTTTTGCCACGAAATACACTTCCATTTTGAAAACAGATCTTTTCCTTGTTACTCCTCCCTTTACCCAACTGAATACTCCGTATCCTGCAACTGCATATATCAAAGGTTTTTTGAACACAAAAAATATTTCTTCAACTCAGGCAGATTTAGGTATTGAAGTGATTTTGGCTTTATTTTGCAGGAAAGGTTTGGAAGACCTTTTCAATTATGCGGAAGAACTACCTGACCACCCAAAAAGTTTAAATGCAAAGCGAATTCTTGCTTTAAAAGAAGAGTATATCAAAACTATTGATGCTGTTATTGCTTTTTTACAGGGCAAAAATCCAACCTTAGCCTTGCAAATTTGTCAGGAGGATTATTTACCAGAAGCATCAAGATTTACGCAATTGGAGGAGCTGGATTGGGCCTTTGGTACAATGGGAACGCAAGATAAGGGTAAACATTTAGCCACATTATATCTGGAGGATATTTCGGATTTTATTATTGAATGTATTGACCAGAATTTTGGTTTTAGTCGCTATGCCGAAAGATTAGGGAGGAGCGCAAACTCATTTGACGAGCTGTACAACGCATTAAATCAAGAATTTACCTATATGGATAAAATCCTGATTAAGATTTTAGAAGAGAAAATTGCTGTCATTCAACCGAAGTTATTTTTAATTTCAGTTCCTTTTCCGGGGAATTTATATGCCGCTTTCCGTTGCGCGCAATATGTAAAGCTAAATTATCCTGAAATCAAAATAGCAATGGGTGGTGGATTTGCGAATACAGAATTACGTTCCCTTTCCGATAAGAGGGTATTTGAGTTTTTCGATTATATCTCCTTAGATGATGGTGAATTACCTATTGAATTGCTTTATAATTCCATCACAAAAGGTGGAGAATTTAACCTATATAAAAGAACTTTTTTATTAGAGAATGGGGAAGTTGCATATAAAAATGATGCTTTAAGAAGTGATTATAAGCAGTTTGATGTGGGGACGCCAGATTATAGTGATTTACAATTGGGTCAATATATTTCGGTTATAGAAATTGTAAATCCAATGCATCGGATGTGGAGTGATGGCCGATGGAACAAGTTGACAATGGCACATGGGTGTTATTGGGGGAAATGTACATTTTGCGATATTTCTTTAGATTATATTAAGGTCTATGAACCTGTTGCAGTTAAATTGATTGTAGACCGGATTGAAGAATTAAGTGAGAAAACGGGTCAGAATGGCTTTCACTTTGTGGACGAGGCTGCGCCACCAGCCTTGATGAGAGAAGTAGCTCTGGAGATTTTAAGAAGAAAAATTTCTGTTACCTGGTGGACAAATATTCGGTTTGAAAAAAGCTTTACAAGAGATTTATGTATTTTGCTGAAAGCATCAGGCTGCATTGCTGTTTCTGGTGGTTTAGAAGTGGCATCCGATAGGTTATTAAAACTGATTGACAAAGGAGTAACAGTTGAACAAGTAGCCCAGGTTACCCGAAATTTTACGGAAGCAGGAGTGTTAGTCCATGCTTATTTGATGTATGGCTATCCAACGCAGACAATTCAAGAGACCATAGACAGCCTGGAAATGGTTAGACAATTGTTTAAAGCAGGTGTTTTACAATCTGGCTTCTGGCATCAGTTTGCGATGACTGCGCATAGCCCTGTTGGCATGTATCCAGAAAGATTTGATGTGGTTAAAGAGACTGAGTATATCGGAACCTTTGCCAATAATGATATCAATTATATTGATAAAACAGGAATAGACCATGATAAATTTAGTTTTGGCTTAAAGAAATCACTTTTTAATTTTATGCATGGTATTTGCTTCGATTACAAATTGCAAGATTGGTTTGATTTTAAGATCCCCAAGGTAACGGTTCCTTCAGATTTTATTGAGAAAGCTTTAAAGGAAGAAAGTAAATACAACACTAAACCAACTGCTAAATTGATCTGGTTAGGAGGAAAACCAATTATAGAAGGGTATACAAAATACAAAAAGAATAAGTCTCAGGAAATGATGATTTTAACTTTTCATGATAAGAAAGAAACCTTTAACATCCAGATCAATAAAAATGAGGGAGAATGGTTGGTTTCAATCTTACAGAAAATAGCGGTTTCTAATACGCAGGTTTATACCTTTCAAGAAATTAAAGTTGATTTTGAAACTACAATGGAACATTTTGAATTGTTCTGGTATTCAAAACCAATTTATGATTTAAGAGATTTTGGGCTGTTGGTTTTATAGCCTGTTTCATCTGATAAATTTGTATTCACGTTAAAAGTAGCTTTAATGATTGAATATTTCATGAAACCGCTTAAAATGATAGCTGATCAAATTCATTAAGGAATTAATTTTTCAGCAAGAAGTTTTGTAAACAAATCATAAAACGAATCTTCTGTACTTTGAAAAACAGAAAAACCCAATTTACGGCTCTTAGACATATCGGTCATGACCTCAATTGGGCGACCTAGATCAAGATCCGTATGCCATGGTGATGCCAAACGCTCTAAATTTAGTTCTTTTAAGTTGTGCCGTTGAGCAATTTCTTGCCAAAGTGAACTATCATTGGCTAATTCTTCTTCAAGTGGATGAATGCTACCCTGATAATGTAACATCAGAAAGGCCATTCCACTGTGCTTCAGATCCAGGCCAACGGAAAGGACTGCACGTTTCTTTACAAATTGAAGCATAAACCGCTAAAGTAGTTCCCAAATTCATCATATTTCAAATATCCACCAGTCTTCGATTGCAAATTGTAAAATATGGATTTTTCCAAGATCATCTATATAAAAAGATTTAAGTAAGCCTTTAACCACAAAGTGATCATTAGGAGCTGGATCTCCAGCCTGAACAAGATATTGGTGCTTTCTGTAGGTCCTGGGTGTGAAATGAGTTAATACAAACTGGAACTCTTCATCTGTCAACTTTACAATTTCCTCAATTTGCTTTCTTAAATTCTCTTCCATGCTTTGCCTTCTTAATCAGAATTATATAATAAGTAATTCAATAACATGACATTTATGGCGCTTCGATTACGAACCAAGGTGTTTTTCTGGTTTTTATCCAATTGTGGGATGCGGCATATAAGTTCACAATGGCAACCTTTCTTTTTGAAGAAATGCAAGGATAGATTCTTTTCGCAATTATGGTATTAAATCTCAAAATAATCAACTAGATCATGTAAAACATTGCTACTGCGGCAGTCCCCATGGCTTTTACGGGGGTGATCATCAGTCCTATAAGGGTAGCAATGGTGATCACCCCCATAAAAGCCATGCGCCCTTCTAAGTTTTAAATTAAGGCCCGAGTTCCAGCTAAAAGCTTCAGAAACGGCATAAGCCGCAGAACCTGAAAGCACGGGAACGGCCAAAAGTCCTAGTCCGATAATGCCAATGGAGAAGATCAATTTAGAAAGATAACCCGCATGGGGAAAGGAGTGAACCAAAGGCTCTAATACCTTTGCTGCATCTGCAGCAGTTTTAACATCCCGAACACCACTTTGATGCAAAACCGTAGTGCCAACCAGGATGATAGACCAGGTGGTAATTTCAGAAATGACCATCCCTGTAGTATTGTCAATTCTCATTTTGCGGACATGTTCCCAGCCAATTTTAGGTTTGTCTTTTCTAAATAAATGGTCCTTCTTTTCTTCCTCCACTTCCTGTGAAGCTTCCCAGAAAAACATGTAAGGGGAGATGGTGGTACCCAATACGCCAGTAATAATAAATAGAAAAGCATAATTAAACTCAATGTGTGGAATAACAGTGGCCCTCCATACTTCCCCCCAATTTTGATCAGTGATAAATACGGTAATGGGGTAGGCTAGTAAAGCAAGCGCAAGCCATTTCAATATTTTAGAATAAACCAGGTAATTGGTGAAAATTTCCATGACCAGGATGGTGACGGTAAAAAATAAGGTGAAAAATACAAATGGAAGTGGTACCAGCAATTGCGCAGCAGAAGCCATGGCACCAATATACCTTTTTGCTATAATGTTCTTTCACCACAGCGGCTAAGCCTTTTCCGGTCACCAAACCGATGCGTGCGCAGGCTTCCTGCACAGCCGTCATAAAAGGCAGCATATACAAGGCGGTCCACAATTGACCATAGCCAAATTGTGCTCCCGTTTGGGAATAGGTGGCAATCCCCGAAGGATCATCATCTGCTGCGCCCGTGGTCAATCCGGGGCCCAATATGCTTAAGTACTTCCTGAATTTGGAAATGGGTTTCTTTCTTTTTCTACTTCTCATGTAAGGGCTTTTCTTTTAATTTCAATACTTCCAATAAGTGATTCTGCCGAGCTTTGATCTTTTGTTTAGAAATCTTACCCGAAACATTGTTTTTAACTAAAAATAGCCCCTCCTGGCTAAACCAACAAGAATAAAAGTTGCCTTTTTTCTATTTTATATAGTAAAATTCTTGCGCTGATTTTCCCAGTTAACTCAATGATTAATTCATTTGTTAAATATTTGTAACGACTCAGGTTGTCTATGAATTAGCAATAGTTGAGAAGGCATTGAGTATTTGCTGCTGATTTTTCTTACATGTATCGGTAATGGAACGAAT